>NZ_JBHJTL010000014.1:0-18071 GCF_042264065.1 Streptomyces sp. NPDC056222
GGCGTCGTCGTCGAATCCGGCCACCCCCGCGACGTCCTCGGCAACCCCCAACACGACCGCACCAAGGCATTCCTCTCCAAGGTGCTCTAGCAGTCATATGCGAAGGGGGTACGGACGCACTTCTCTCCGTGCCCCCTTCGCGTGCTGTGCGGGCCCCGGCTCTCGGCGGGTCAGGGCGGGTTCGAGCGGCCTGGACACGGCCGCACGGGTTCAGCGGGGCAGGACGAACGGCCGTTCACCACTCCGGCTGCTGGAGGGCGAAGCCGTCACCCTCCCGGCGGACTGCCACCACGCCCCCGCCGCCGAAGTGCGCGGGCACGACCAGTTCCCGTTCGGCGGCGGCTCGTTCGAGGATGCGGCGTCGGCTGGCCACCGCTCCTCCGGGGTCCAGGCAGAAGCAGCTGTTGCACGAGGGGGCGAGGACCTGGACGGGGCTGTGCAGCAGGTCGCCGACGAAGACGGCCCTGTCCGTCCCGGACGCCAGGCGCAGGACGCTGGAACCCGGTGTGTGGCCCGGTGCCTGTTCCAGGGTGAGGTGGGCGTCGATGCGGTGGGCTCCGTCCCAGACCACGGACTGCCCCGACCGGTGCACGGGCGCGACACTGTCCTCGTAGACGAGCCGGTCGTCCTCGTGCCGTCCCTTCCCGTGCGCGTTCTCCGGGCCGAAGTGGGCGTCGTCCGCGGCCGGAATGAGGTACTGGGCGTTGGGGAACGTCGGAATCCACTCCCCGTCGACACCGATCGTGTTCCAGCCGACGTGATCGGCGTGGATGTGGGTGTTGACCACGACGTCCACGTCCTCCGGGTGGACGCCGGCCCGCGCCAGGCCGCCGAGGAAGTCGCCCTGCCATTGATGGAACTGCGGCTGGCCGGGGCGCTCGCGCCCATTGCCCACGCCGGTGTCGACGAGCACGGTCCGTCCGCCGCTGCGCAGCACCCAGGTCTGCAGCGCCATCACCGCCCGGTCGCTCTCCGGCTCCCAGTGGTCCGGCGCCAGCCAGTCCTCGTTCGCCTTCCACACGTCCGCTCCCGACTCCGGGACCAGGCCACGGGCAGGCGCGAACGCGCCCTGCCACTCGACGACCCGGATGACCTCGACGTCTCCCAGCACCATGCTCTGAGGGCTCTCACTCTTCATGCTCCGAGCCTAGGAAGGGTCGATGAGCCTCTCAATGCTCGTGCTGCTCGGCCGAATACGCGATCGGATCACCGTTGAATCGGGCGGTACTCTGCATCGGTGGATGTGGTAAGCGACGCGATCGCGACCGTACGCATCGGGCAGCCCTCGTCCGACCGGGTACGGGCGAGCGGCACGTGGTGCACACGGCTCGCCCCGTACGACGGAGCGGGCTTCCATGTGGTCCTGGAAGGTGCCTGCTGGCTGCTGCCCGACGGCGGCTCGCCCGTCCGACTCGGCGTGGGGGACGCGGTCCTGCTGCCGCATGGCACGGGACATGTGATCGCCGACTCCCCCGCCGACGCGGCGACCGTGGCACGTGCCGTGCCCTTCGAGCACTGGGCCGATGCCGGTATGCCCCACCGTCCGTCGCCGGCCCCGGACCTTGGTTCGCGCGGCGGGGTGGAGATGCTGTGCGGCAAGTACCGCCTCGATCGCAGCCGCGCGCATCCCCTGATGGCGGAACTGCCCCACCTCGTCCACCTGCCGAACCGCGTCGGCGGCAATCCCGAGCTACGTGCCGCGATCGACCTGCTCGGCAGCGAGTTGAGCGCGCAGCGGCCCGGCTCCGGCGTCGCCGTCCCGAGCCTCGTCGACCTTCTGCTCGTCTACATGATCCGTTCATGGGTGACCCAGGACTCCACCGGCGCCTGGTCGGCCGTACTCGGCGACCCGGTCACCGCAGCCGCCGTACGGGCGCTGCACGCGGACCCGGCCGCGCCGTGGACGAACGATCGCCTCGCCGTCGAGGCCGGCGTCTCCCGGCCCACCCTGGCCCGCCGGTTCACCGCCCTCGTGGGACGCCCGCCGATGGCCTATCTCACCTGGTGGCGACTGACCCTGGCCGCCACGATGCTCCGCGACACCCAGGAGCCCTTGACCGTCATCGCGCACCGCGTCGGCTACGCGAGCCCGTACGCCCTCTCCCACGCCTTCAGCCGCGAGTTCGGCACGACGCCCGGGCGCTACCGGACACAGACCACGACTCCGGACACGGGGCCCGGTCTCTGACCCGTCCCCATGGATCAGGGCCTGGCCAGGACGTCGGCGAGGGCGTCACGGCTGCGCCGGAGGTCGCCGATACGCTCGTTCGTCGCCGCCAGTTCCCGGTCCAGGATGGCCCGCACGTCCACGCACCAGTCGAACTCCGGAAGTTCGCCACGGGCGCACGGCAGCACCGCGCGGATCACGTCCGTGGACAGACCCGCCTCCAGCAGCGCCCGCACCTGCCGCACGGTGACCACGGAGTCGTCGTCGTACTCGCGGTAGCCGTTCGGTCCACGGCGGGCCTCCAGGAGCCCCTGCTCCCCGTAGTACCGCAACAGCCGCGCGCTGACTCCCGTACGCCGGGACAACTCCCCGATCAGCAACCGACCCGCCCCATCCCGCACCCCGTTCCACGCCCGATTCAGCCCTCGACGCCCACCCTCAACGCCCTGCCACCTCCCGGACATTCCCGCATGGAGGACAGGAAGCCACCCTCGAATCAGCACGTGCGGCGCACGTGTCCCGGCTTTCCGTCAGGCCGTACGTCCGGGTCCCGCAGCACGATCGAGAGCGTGTCGCCCCAGGTCGCGCAGGCCGCGTGGAGGCCCGCCGTCTCGTACTCGATGACGAATACACGGTTGTCGAAGGCGGTCGCGTACGGGCCGCACTCCTCGTACTGGCCGCACTCCTCGGCGACCGCGAAGTCGAAGCCGAGGCTTCGTCCCCTCTTCGCCAGGTCCGGGGCGTTCTTCTGGCCGATCGCGAGTCCGGCCGCGTGGGCACGGTCGACAAGAAGGCGCGCGAAGGCGAGGTCGTGTTCGGGCGTGAGTCGGCCGTCGGACCGTTCGTACGAGTCGAGGTTGTCCGCCTCGACCGCCTGGTAGCCGTCGGTGGCGCACCCGTCGATCCACTCTCCGACGATCGCGGCGAGCCGCTCGCGCTTGGCCGGCGTGGAGACGTCCAGAAGCGCCTCGCCCCAGTCCTTGTCCATGACCGGATCACCGTTGGCGTTACGGAGGAGGAGGTCGGGGTGGTTGGCCTGCCACCAACCGGTGGCGTCCGGCTGGGCCTGGAAGGCGTTGACGTAGCAGATGTTGTACAGCCCGGCCGCGGGCTTCACCGTACGGTCGCGGGAGACCGCACGCACACCGGGCGGAGGTGTGTACGGTCCGCCGATCTGGTAGTCGAAACCGACGTGGGGCTCGGGCGGCACCATCTTCCCCGAGGGTGCCCGGGACGAGGGGGCGGAGTCGTCGGCGCCCTGAGGATCGTCGGAGGACGTGCATCCGACCACCGTCGCCGCGAGGACGCCGACCAGGGTCAGGGCGGACAGCGCGTTGCGGACGGGGCGCGGGATGCGGGCGGTCACGGTGCGGGGCTCCTGGCTGTCGTACGGGGTGGGGCGGGGCGCGCAGCCTTCCGGCCGGTGGTGGACGGCGCTGCGGCGGCGGTCGTCCGCAGGCATACGGTACGGCGGAGCACGTCGGCGGCGGCATCGGCCTGCCGGAGACCCTCGGCCGTCCTCGACAGCTCCTGCCGGCGAGGAGGTCAGCCGCGTCGCCGGCGTGAGCGCCCCACCGAGCGGTTCTCTCGTTTCGGACCGTCTCGGAGTGCTCCGCCGATCCGAACGTCGTGTACGTCGGCAACACCGTCACCAACGCCAGGTCGGGCCTGACGAACGTCCCCGTCACTCCGTGACCGGGAGGCGGCGACACCGGGGTGCGCCTCCAGAGAGATCCGCTCGCCGGTGCCGGCGCCATCCGGCCGTCACGCCCGCCATCACGCCCGCCGTCATCCGGTCCCTGCTACGACGCTTCGACGGCCGCCTTGATGCGTCGCCCGAAGGCGTCGGCGTCCTTGCGAGCGGCGGCGAGCGCGAAGCCGACGAGGAGCTTGCCGAGGCCGTGGCCCTCCAGCACGTTGAAGATCCGGACCCTGGTTCCGCCGTCCGGCAGGGGTTCGAGGTCGTAGCCCCCTTGGGACGCCTTCACGATGTTCTTGGACACCTCGGCCCAGCGCATCCTTCGCGGTGCCTCGAACTCGGTGATGCGGAACTCGCGCGCCGTCTTCATGCCGGCGTCCTTCACCGTGCTCCGGAACACCGTTCCCACTCCGGTCGGGGCGTCCGGCACTCGCTCGATCCGCTGCACCCGGGGGCTGAACTTCGGGTCGTTGCGCCCGTCGGCGAGGAAAGCGAAGACTTCGTCGATGGGCCGACCGACATCCGTCGTCGCCTCGAACTGTCGGGACATCGGGCCACTCCCTGATCGCTTCCGTCGTGACGGCGAGCGTATGACTCCGGGCCGGGTCGCGCGCGACGGACTGCGCCACGGGGATGACGGACGACGCCGTCGTCGATGAACGACGAAAGCCCGCTGCCGCATACGGGGGAGATGCGGCAACGGGCCTTCACCGACAACCATAGCGGTTGATCATTCAACTGGAAAATGCGGTGGTGGACGCGAGGCCGCGGCGATCACAACGAGGTCAGCGGTTCCGCCTCGTAGGCGCGATGGAGCAGGTCCACGAAGGACGGGGCCTCGGGGAGCGGCACGGCGCCGATGCGGTGGACCGCGACGCCCGGCGTCCAGGAGTTCATGACCACTGCCCCGGCCAGGTCCGGCAGACCGGCGACCGTGACCTCCTGGCGGCGCTGGGGGACGCCGAGGCGGTCCAGCTGTCGCTCGACGACGGCCATCGTGGTCCCGCCCAGCATCTCGGCGACAGGCCACACCACCGAGGCGCCGTCCCAGAAGGCCAGGTTCCAGATCGTCCCTTCGCTGATCCGGCCCCGCGGGTCGACGAACGCTGCGTCGTCGAAGCCGTCACCGACGGCGCGGCGGAGCGCGTACGTCTTGGCCACCTCACCGGCATGCTTCACCTCCGGGAGGTAGCGCTCGTACGTGACCGGCGCCAGCGCCAGCGGGCCGGCGGGGCCGCTCGAGGCCGGACCGGTGCGCACAAGCAGCTCGGGCTCCTCGTCGGCGCCGGCGACGGTGAACTCGCCGGACGGTGAGTACGCCGTGGCCACCAGCGAGAGATCGGCGGGACCGGCCGCCCGCGCCGCCGTTCGAAGCCAGGTACGCACGCGGTCGTCGGGGAGCGCGCGGCCGAACAGCTCCACGGAGGCGTTCCGCAGCCGCGCCAGATGGAGGTCGAGGCCCCGGACTCGGCCGCCGCGCACCTGCATGGCGGTGAAGTGGGCGTAGCCCGCGAAGGCCAGTGGCGCGAGCTCCTCGGCGGTGGCCGTCCGACCGTTGCGCTGGACAACGAAGGTGGTCATGGTGTCGCTCCTGCGATCCGGGAAGGGTGGGAGTGAGCGACGCCCACGGGGTCGCTCACGGCGCGACGCTATGGCTTCACATCAATGGGAAGGTCAAGCGCGGGCCGCTGCGGCAGGATGGGCGCCATGAACACTGCCGACTGGGTACCCCTGTTCAGCTTCGAGAACGTTCCCGGTTGCCCACGGCCGGGGCGGCTCATGGCGGTTTGACTGCGCGACCGCGGTATCGACTGGGACCCCTTCGCCGGCGACGACATCAAGATCGACCTCATGTGCGGCGTCCGTGCGGACGGGCGTTGGCACGGCACGGTCACGATGAACGTCCGCGGGGAGGTCCTGCGTCGACTCGGCCTCCATCCCGACCAGCCGACATCCGCGCCGGCCGACCCGTTGCCACCGAGCTGGTGGGGTCCTTGGGCGCACTGACCGGCGGGGGCGTGCCGCGCCGTCCTCCGGCCAGGAAGATGGACGATCGCGGCCGTCGACCCAGGCGTCGCGTCCGGCCGGTGCGGGGTCGTGTCGCCGTCGGGGTGGGGCGATGCCACGATGAGGAGGGAGAGCGGGAATCGAGGTGCTCGATGAAGGCTCCTTCCGGGAGCCGCGCTGCTCGGGGCTCCGGCCTGTTCACCGGCCGGGACCGGGCCGTGATCGCGGCGGCTGCGCTGTCCATGCTGCTCGTGCAGATGGACTGGTTCGCGCTCAACCTCACGCTTCCCGTGATCGCCCGGGACTTCCACGAACCGACCACCGACCTGCAGTGGCTGGTCAGCGGATACATGCTCACCCTGGGCGCCTTCATGATCACCGGCGGGCGGGTCGCCGACGTCCACGGCCGGCGACGGACGCTCGTCAGCGGACTCGTCGGCTTCGGCGCCGTCTCCGTCCTCTGCGGCCTGGCACCGTCCACGGGGTGGCTCGTCGCGGGACGGGTGGTGCAGGGCGTGACCGCCGCCTTCATCTTCCCGGTCGCCGTCGCCGTCGTGACGGGCTACTTCAGGGACGACCGGCAGGGCCGGGCCGTCGGAACGGTGCTCGCCTTCAGCGCCGTGGGCACAGCTCTGGGGCCGTTCGTCGGCGGGACGCTCGCCGAGCACGTCAGCTGGCGTGCCGTGTTCTACCTCAACGTGCCGATCTGTGCCGCCGCCGTGTTGTTGATGCTCCGCCACGTCCCGGAGACCCGCGACACCCACGCCTCGGGGCGGCTCGACCTGCCCGGGGCGGCCGCGATCGCGGGCGGGCTGACGCTGATCATGCTCGGCGTGGATCAGGGAGCCCGGTGGGGCTGGGCCGCTCCGGCTACGTGGGGCTGCCTCCTCGCAGGAGCCGCGCTGCTGGTCCTCTTCGCCCGGATCGAGCGGCGCAGCGCGGAACCGTTGCTGGACCTGGGACTGCTGCGGAACGGGCCGTTCATCACCATCACCCTGGCCGGGTCCTTGTCCAACGTCGTCTACTGCCTCGTCGCCGTCTTCTCGGCGCTCTACCTTCAGCAGGCGCGAGGCCTGTCGCCCTTCACCGCGGGGCTGATCTTCCTCGCGCTCTCGGTCGGCGCGGGCACGGCCAGCTACTTCTCGGGGCACCTGGCGTACCGATGGCGGCCCGAAGTGCTCATGGCCATCGCCATGTTCCTCAGCGGCACCTCGCTGCTCGCCCTGACCTGGTCGACGCCGATCGGCCTGTACCTGGTGGTCTTCGCCGTGGTCGGCGCCGGGCTGGGCCTCGGCTGGGCTCTGACGAACGTCGCCACCCAGTCGTACGTACCTGAGACTCGTCTCGCCGCCGCCTCCGGCTTCGTCCTGACGTCGCTGGTCCTCCTCGGCGCGCTGGCCGTCGCCGTCGCCTCGACGGTGCTGGAGGCGCTCAGCGGTTCGGCGTCACGCGCCGCCTCCGACGCCTCGGCCATCGAGCTGGTGCTCCGCGCCGCGGCAGTGCTCGCCCTGCTCGGCGGAGTACTCCTGCTCCGCCTGGTCCGCGCCACGGACCGGCCGGCGCTGCCGGACACCGCCTAGGGGCGCGGGTACGACCGGAGTCGTAGCGGGTTGCGGGGCCGCACCTCCTTCTTGTGTTCCGAATCTGTTCGTCAGGCTGCGGGGACGGCGCGTTGAAGGGCGGTGATGACGCGATCGAGAGCGTCCTTGCTGTACGGGTCGGCGAGGTTGACCCAGAGTTTGAACATGAAGCGTCGCAGGGTGGGGCGGCGAAGGGCCTTGGTGGCGACGAGCTTCATGACAGCCGGGTGGCCAAGGGCGTGGACGACGAGGCGTCCGATGGTGAAGTACCGGCCGTAGGTGTCGCGGATGGTCTCGGCGTATGCGAGCAGAGCTTCCTCGCGCGCATGCGCGGTGGGCTGCGCGAACGCCCGGGTGGCCGCCTCGGCTGCCAGGCGTCCGGACTCCATCGCGTAGTCGATGCCTTCACCGCTGAGGGGATTGATCATTCCGCCGGCATCGCCGGTCAGAAGCAGACCGCGCGTGTAGAGCGGACACCGGTTGAGGCCGGCGGGAAGAGGGGCTCCGCGCAGCGGGCTGAGAGCGTGGGCTTCGCCGAAGTGCCCGGCGGAGGCAAGGCGCGCGGTCCATTCTCTGAAGAGCTGTCGGTGGTCGACCTTGGGTTTGACTCCGATGTGGAAGGTGCCCAGGCCCACGTTGAAGGCGCCGTTGCCGACAGGAAAGACCCACCCGTAACCGAACGGCATGTACGTTCGGTTACGGGAGTCGCGTGTCTCCAGGTCGAGCCAAGCCTCCAACACGTCCTCGTCGTAGTGCGGCGCCGTGTAGTAGCGGCGCACGGCCACACCCATGGGTCGGTCCTTGCGTGGCTCGATCCCGAGTGCGACGGCCAGGCGGCTCGACGCACCGTCGGCGGCGACCACCAACGGCGCCCGGTAGGTGCGGGTGGTGCCCTCCTGCTGAGCGATCACGCCGCTGACACGGCCGGTTGCCGGGTCGAGGAGCGGCTCGGTGACCTTGGTCCCCTCGAGCAGGAGTGCGCCGCTCGCCACGGCTCTTTTTGCGAGAAGGTGGTCGAAGTCCATCCGGGTGCGTACCAGCCCGAAGTCAGGGAAGGGCCCTTCACTGGGCCAGGGCATCTCCACAGTCGTGCCGGAGCCGTGTACCCGCAGGCCTCGCGTTCTGGTCCAGCCGTCCCCGTCGATATCGAGGCCCAGGCCGATGAGTTCCTTCACGGCGCGGGGGGTGAGGCCGTCTCCACAGATCTTGTCACGAGGGAAGGCGGCCTTCTCCATCAGCAGGACGTCATGGCCTGCCAGCGCCAGATAGTGAGCGGCGGTAGCGCCGGCAGGTCCCGCGCCGACAACGATGACATCCGCCGAATGGCGCTGTGGGGATGAGGTCATGAAACCTTCCTCTGTTGCAATGGGCCATGAGGCGCAACGGCTTCCCATGTGTACCCAGGACTGCCGCATCGACCACCCGTCTTCCGGGCGAAGCCTTCGTCGTGCCTTCACGTCGCACCAGTGCTATGGCGGTGGGGCGCCCTGGAGATTCCGCCCTGTCGTCGTTACGACCTCGACGAGGTCCTGGCCGAGAGGACGCGCAGAGTCAGAGGCGGATGACGATGAGGGCGATGTCGTCGGCGGCGCCCCCCGCGAGGTCGAGGCGGGCCAACAGCGAGTCGGCCAGCTGGTCCGGGGCGAGAGTGCTGTCCTGGGCCAGGGCCGTGGTCAAGCGTGCCAGGCCGACATCGATGTCCTCGTAGCGGCGCTCGATGAGGCCGTCGGTGTACATCACGAGGGTGTCCCCACGGGTGTAGGAAAGGCCCGCTTGGGGGCGGGGGACGTGGTGGGGGCGGGCGCCGAGCGGCGGATCGGTCGCTTGGTCCAGCAGTTCGCAGGTCCCGTCGGAGTGGAGCAGGACGGGCGGTGGGTGCCCGGCGCTGCTGTAGATGATCAATCTGCTGCGGGTGTCGATGAGTACCTTGACTGCGGTTGCGGCCGTCGCGCCGTCCAGGGAACGGGCGTACAGACCAAGGACTTCCAGGGCCTGGGCGGGACTTGGAATGGCACGGATGACTGCGCTCAGCGCACTGCGGAGCATGCCCATGACGGCTGCGGCCTGCAGTCCGTGGCCGACAACGTCCCCGACGGCCGCAGCGTAGCGGTCGGGTGGCAGGTCGACGACGTCGTACCAGTCGCCGCACACGTTCAGTGACGTGGTCGCCGGCAGGTATCGCACGGCGATGTTGTCGGTGTGGCGGTCCAGGTCGGGGACGGAGAGCATGGCTTCCTGCAGGGTGACGGCTATCTGCCGTTCACGGGCGTGGGCCTCCCGCAGTTGCTGGTTCAGCCGGTGCAGCTCGCCGGCTCTCGCGTACAGCTCGGCGGCCATGCCCTTCTCCCGCTCGGTGAACTCTTCGGTGAGTTGGCGTGCCCGGCGTGAATGGGCGAAGGCCGTGACGTCCTCGGCCCGTTGGACGATCCACTTCACCTTGCCGTCGGGACCGGTGATGGGGGTGTGGATCTCGGACCACCATCGCTCCTCGAACCCGCTTGGCCGGTCGAGAGCAGGAATGTCGTACCGCTGCAGCACCAAGGTGTCAGGTTTCCCGGATTCCAGGACCCGGTGCAGTGACGCCTTCAGGTTCTTCTGTGTGTCGCCGGGGGTACCGGGACGTTCCGGCAGGGCGTCGAAGAAGTACTTCCCGATCAGCTGATCTCTGGTCCGGCCGGTGGTCTGCAGGTATGCCGTGTTGACGTAGCGGATCACCAGGTCCGTGTCCAACATCAGGTACGGGCTTGGTGTGGCGTCGAGGAACACCGTGAAGTCAATGCCTGCTGCCATCACGCGCTCTCCGTGGGCGGCCTGTGAGCGCGACCGCCTACGACTTCCAATCTACGCGCGGTCCAGCGATCGGGCCGAGGAGAGGATCAAGGCGTCACCGCAGGGCCACGGCCACTCCTGTATCTACGGTCCGGCCTGCGTGATCCGCCGAGACTTGCACGTCGTGCAATTCCTCTTTTACAGTGTTCAAACAAGGCCTTGAACACCGTTGAAGTCGTGGTGCCCGCCTCGGCGGACACCACTCCGACTGGGGGAACGCCATGCGCCACGAAACGGCCACACATCTGCCCGAGCCCGTATCCCTGCCCTACGACCGCCCCGCCGGCTGCCCCTTCGATCCGCCCGCGCCCCTCGCCGAGCTGCGCGCACGGCAGCCGCTCAGCCCCATGGCCTATCCCGACGGGCACCAGGGCCGGCTGATCACCAGCCACGCCCTCGTCCGTGCCGTCCTCGCAGACCCCCGCTTCAGCTCGCGGTACGAGTTGATGCACTACCCGCTCCCCGGCGGCCCCGAGGGTGAGCTGCCGCCCGCGCCGCCCGGCGACATGACAGGTATGGACGCGCCCGAACACACACGCTTCCGTCGCCTGCTCGCCGGCAAGTTCACCGTCCGACGGATGCGGTTACTCACCGAGCGCGTCGAGGAGATCACCGCCGAACACCTGGACGCGATGGAGGCCCAGGGCCCCGGCACCGACCTGGTCCAGGCGTTCGCGCAGCCCATCCCGGCGCTCATGATCTGCGAACTGCTCGGTGTGCCCTTCGGCGACCGCGAGACCTTCCACGGCTTCGTGACCGCTTTGATGAGTCTGGATTCCACGCCCGACGAGCGGATGGCCGCGATGACGGGACTGCAGGAGTACATGTACGGATTGGTGCTCGCCAAGCGGGCGGAACCCACCGACGACCTGCTGAGCGATCTGACGACCAGCGATCTCACCGACGAGGAACTCACCGGCCTCGGCGGCTTCCTGCTCGGTGCGGGCCTCGACACCACGGCGAACATGCTCGCGCACGGCACCTTCGCGCTGCTGCGGCACCCCGACCAACTCGCCGCCCTGCGCGCCGATCCGGACCTCGCCGACCAGGCCGTCGAGGAGCTGATGCGGTATCTGAGCATCGCCCACACGACGGTGCGCGTCGCGCTGGAGGACGTCGAGCTCGACGGACAGGTCATCAAGGCCGGCGAGTCGGTCACTCTCTCCATCCAGGCGGCCAACCGCGACCCGGAGCGGTTCGAGGACCCCGACACCCTCGATCTGCACCGCAAGGCCACCGGGCAACTGGGCTTCGGGCACGGGATCCACCAGTGCCTGGGCCAGCAACTCGCCCGTGTCGAGATGCGCGTGGCCCTGCCCGCGCTCCTCACCCGGTTCCCGACGCTGCGCCTGGCCGTCCCGGCCGACGACGTACCCCTGCGGACGGACATGAACATCTACGGTGTGCACACCCTCCCCGTGACCTGGGACGGGAAGTAGAGCCATGGAACTGAGCATCGCCCGCGAACGCTGCCAGGGCGCCGGGATGTGTGTCCTGACCGCGCCCGAGGTGTTCGACCAGGACGAGTCCGACGGCCGTGTCGTGCTCCTGGAGGCCACACCTCCGGTCGATCGGCAGGCGGCCGTACATGAGGCCGCCGAGCTGTGCCCCGCCGGTGTCATCGCGGTCGACGATCCCCACGGCATCGCCGGCCCGGCACCGGTGTAGCGGACCGGCCGCCGGTCGCGCTCGGGCCGCACGTGCCCGGGCGCGGCCCTCTCCCGCATGGCGAGAAACCTCCTCTGGCCTGCGGGGATTCCGAAGTGATCCCCCGCACACACCGGCCGGTACGTGCCCTGCCGCGTGCTAGCGTCCGCGAGCGTGACATCCGCCCTCGGCGGGCCCGGGCCCGCGTCCCCCACGGGTCCGGCCGGACCCTGCCCGTACGACCGGGCGACCGGCGACTCGCCCCTTCCGTCGCACGAGACGCTCGGGGAATTCGAGGCGCTCGGGACGCTCGGGACGCTCGACCTGTTCGGTGAGGGCTTCGTCCGCGACCCGTACCCCTGGCTCGACGTCCTACGGGCCGATGCCCCGGTGCATCACGATCCCGCCACCGGGCTGTGGCTGGTCAGCCGGTACGACGACATCCGCCGCGTGCTGCTGGATCCGGCGGTCTTCCGGCCGGACAACGCACAG
Source organism: Streptomyces sp. NPDC056222 (assembly GCF_042264065.1). Lineage (NCBI taxonomy): Bacteria > Bacillati > Actinomycetota > Actinomycetes > Kitasatosporales > Streptomycetaceae > Streptomyces > Streptomyces sp. NPDC056222. The sequence goes on from NZ_JBHJTL010000014.1 coordinate 12,422, forward strand.
CACGCGATCACACCGCTGCCTGTTCCCGCTCTCCGGGTGCTCGCCCGGGCGGGCTTCCGGGTCCGCCCCGCGCTCGCCAACAACGGCAGCGAGACCCATGCCGGGCTGCGCCGCGTCGTCACCCGGTTCTTCAACGCCCAGCGGGTCGCGGCGGCCGTGCCGGTGATCGAGCGGGTCGCCGAGGAACTGCTCGACACCGTACGGACCGAGATCGACGCCACCGGCGGCAGCGACCTCTTCGGCGCGTTCGCCCACACCCTGCCCTGCCGGGTCATGTTGGAGCTGCTCGGCATCGACGGCCTCGACACCGCGACCCTGGTCCGCTGGAGCGACGCCTCTCTGGAGTTGTTCTGGGGGCGCCCGACGGCAGAGCGACAGCTCGAACTCGCCGCGCTGGTCGCCGAGTTCCACCGGTGGCTCACCACGGTCGTGACCAACCGGACGGCCCCGCCGGACAGTTTCGTCGGCGCACTGGTCCGGCACCGTCTGCCCGACGGGGAGCTGCTGGACGTGCAGACCGCGGTCGGGGCGTGCTTCTTCGTGTTCGTCGCCGGGCAGTCGACGACCGGCCAGCTCATCGCCACCGTCCTGCGCGGCGCACTCGCCGAGCCGGGCGTCTGGGCACGGGCGGCGCACGAGGACGGCCTGGCGCGGGCGTGGGTCGAGGAGGTCCTGCGCCGTGAGCCCCCCGTCACCACCTGGCGCCGTGTCACCGAGCGACCCGTGGAGCTCGGCGACGTGCCGCTCCCCGCCGGCGCCGAGCTGCTGCTGATGCTCATGGGCAGCGGCTCCGACCCCGAGGTCTTCGAGGCCCCCGAGGAGATGCGCCCGTACCGCGCCAACTCGCGTCACCATCTGGCGTTCGGCGTGGGCCGTCACCGCTGCCCGGGCGCGTCCTTGGCCCGCACGGAGGCGGCCGTCGCCCTCCGCGCGGCGGCCCGCCGCTTTCCCGCCCTTCGCCTCACACCCGACGCCCCTCCCCCGCCGGTCCTCGACCTGCTCTCGTTCCGCGCCCCGCTCCAGGTCCGGGTCTCGCCCTGAGGCGGCGGTGCGTCTCTGTATGAGGCGCACGCTCCCGATGCGAGGTCGGTTCCGGCCGGGCCGTGGGATCTTGCCCGGCCGCACACATCTCCGTGACACTGGTGTTCCATAGGAACGGACCTGACATGGGACGGCGGGAGAGACACGTGGGCACTGCCAGGATCGCGATCGTGACGAGCGAGGCGTACGCGGACCTCGACGAGGATCTTCCGCTGATCGTGGAGGCGCTGCGCGCCGACGGCTTCGCCGCGGAGGCGGTGGCCTGGGACGCCGACTCCGCGGACTGGGGCGGTTACGACCTGGCCGTCATCCGGTCGACCTGGGACTACGCGGACCGGCTCGACGAGTTCCTGGCATGGGCCGAGGATGCGGGCCGTGCGACCCGGTTGAAGAACGCGTCGCAGATCGTGCACTGGAGCAGCGACAAGCGGTATCTCGCGGCGCTGGCCGAGCGGGGCGTCTCCGTCGTCCCCACGCGATTCATCGAGCCCGGCGAGCAGGTGCGCCCCGAGTACTTCGACGGACCCGAGGGTGTCGTGGTCAAGCCGACGGTCTCGTTGGGCGCGCGAGACACCGCGCGGTACGAACCGGGCCGGCACGCGGACGCCGCCGGCCACGCCCGGATGCTGCTGGAGCAGGGGCGGGCCGTCATGGTCCAGCCGTACCTCCCCCTTGTCGCGGAGGGCGAGCGCGCCCTGGTCTTCTTCTCCGGGGTCTTCAGCCACGCCATCCGAAAGGGGCAGGTGCTGACCGAGCCCAACGTGATCGACAACGCCCGGACGCCTCATCCCGACGTCGCCCCGTATCAGCCCACCGAGACGGAACTCCGTACGGCGCTGGAGGCGTTGGCCGCGGTCCCCGGGACCGAGACGCCGTTGATCGCCCGCGTGGACCTGGCGCTCGATTCGTCGAGGGTGCCCGTGGTGATGGAGCTGGAGCTCATCGAGCCGCACCTGTTCCTCGGGGCCAACCCTGAGGGGCTGAAGCGTTTCGTCGAGGCGGTGGCCGCCGAGAGCCGCCGCTAGGGACTTCTACGCGGGCAGTCGGGCGCATCGGCGACACGCCCGGGCGGAGGGTGCGGTCAGGGCGTGCGACGCCGCCGCGAGTGCGCAGGCCACGGCGATCAGAGGCCAGTTCGCGGCCATGATCGCCGCCACCGCGAGCGTCAGCGTGGCCAGCGCCATCGCGATGCTCGCGGTGGTGCCGGTCCACGCGACAACGAGTGGCAGCCGGTGCGGGGTGGGGAGCCGGCGGGCGAGGGTGCCCGAGGCCGCCAGCATGGCGGCGGCGAGGAGCGCGGCGACGCCCGCGACCCCGGCCAGATGGACCGCGAGGCGCTGACCGGTTCCGGCGCCGCTGCTGAAGAGCGTGTACCAGCAGGCGAGGAGGAACGGGGCGGTGAGGACGACGGACCGGGCGGTGTGCCGGGCCTGGGCGATGGTCAGTTCGCGCTGACACCCCGGCGCGAGCTCGTCGGGGGTGCCGAACTCCCGTACCGCCTGCCGGACGGCTTCCTCGTAGGGCGTTCCCTCACGGGTGTACGCCTCCGCGGTGTCGGCGAGCCCGTCGCGCAGCTCCTCGATCAGCCGCGCCTTGGCCCGTGCCGGGCCGTGCAGGGTGCCCGCCAGGTCGGCGGCGTACTCCTCGACGAGGTCGCCCGGGCGGCCGACGGCGCTCATGTGGCGGGCCGGGGCGAGGTGGCGGGGTTCAGGACGGAGCCGATCGCCGCCGTGAACTCGCGCCAGGCGGTCCGCTCGCTCGCCAGGGCGCTACGGCCCGCGTCGGTGAGCGCGTAACAGCGTCGGCGGCGTTCGCCGACCGAGTCCCAGCTGCTGCTCAGCAGCCCGATCCGCTCCAGCCGGTTGAGCGCCGGATAGATCGTGCCCGTCCGCAGATCGAGCACGCCTCCGCTGCGCTGCTGGACCGCGGTGATGATCGCGTATCCGTGCAGCGGCCCCTGCTCCAGCACGGCCAGCAGCAGTCCGTCCAGGTGCCCTCGCACCGCATCCGCCCTCATAGGTAGGCAGCCTACTCAATGGAGCAGTAGACATGCTATCTATTGGCAGCCAACATATTGAGAACGGCTGGAGGGGCCTTCCATGACCAAGTTGCTGCTGTCCATACACGTGCTCGCGGCGATTCTGGCGGTCGGACCGATCGCCGTGGCCGCGTCGATGTTCCCGCGGTACGCACGGGAGGCCGCGCCCGGAGGCGTGGACGTGGACGTGAACGTGGATACCGCCGACCAGCGAACTCGCGCCTCGTCCGTCGCCGCGATCCTGCACCGGATCTGCCGCGGCTACGCCGTCGCGGGTGTCGCCGTTCCGGTCTTCGGGCTCGCGACCGCCATCCAGCTCGGCGTACTCACCGACGCCTGGCTGATCTCGTCGCTGGTGCTGACGGCGGCGACCGCTGCCCTCCTGGTGTTCGCGATCCTGCCCCGACAGCAGCGGATGCTCGCGGGCGGATCGGACCTGGTCGACAACGGCACCCCTCAGGCGCTCGCGGCGCGACTGGCCATGCTCACGGGGGTCTTCAACCTCCTCTGGGCGATCGTTGTCGTCCTCATGATCGTCCGCCCCGGCTCGACCACGGGAGCGTGACGACCATGCGTACTCTGCACATCGCCGCCGCCGTCGAGGCGTTCTCCCTCGTGGCCCTGCTGGGCAATCTGCTCACCACGCACACGCCCGCCGTCTCGAGCCTCGTCGGCCCGCTCCACGGAACCGCCTACCTCGTCGTCATCGCGGCCACCTGGCAGGTCTGCAACACCACCACGCCGGGCACCCGTTGGGCCGCCGCCGTCCCCGGGGTGGGCGGACTGCTCGCTCTGCGGCGGATACGGAGCGAGGGGGCGCGAGTCAGTGGGTAACCGGGGTGAATGCTCCGCCGCGCGGAACCTGGTGCGGCGCCGGCGCCTCAGGCCTCGGCGATCAGCGCGTACCGCTCGTCGTCCACCCGCTTGCCCCACAGGTCGTCGTCTCCCTCGCCGTCCAGCGGCACCACGCGCAGTCGGGAGACGAGGGGGCGGACGGCCGCCGCCAGGCCCTCGGCACCGATCCCGCCGTGCCACGGCAGCGATTCGGCTCCTGCCACGTACGGGATCCCGCTCTGGCCCGCCTCCCTCCAGCGGCCCTCGACCAGGACCAGCCGGCCTCCCGGCCGCAGGCGGCCGATCCAGTCACGCAGTGCGGCCTCCGGATCGGGGAGCGTCCAGAGCAGGTGCCGGGACAACGCGACATCGAAGCGTCGATCCCCGGTCGGCGGCGCCATCGCGTCGCCGGCCAGAAAGCGGCCCGGGAGGTGGGCGGCCTCGAGCTTCGCGCGCGCCTGTTCCACCATCTTCGGCGCCAGATCGACGCCGGTCACCCGATGCCCCGCCTCGGCCAGCAGCAACGCGAGCGATCCCGTGCCGCAGCCGATGTCGAGGACGTCGAGCGGGCCGGACGGTACCCAGTCACACAGGTGCCGGGCCCAGGCGGCACGGGTGCGTGCGGCCCGTAGGCCATGGTCCGGTTCGGCGTCGAAGGCCGCGGCGGCGGCATCCCAGTAGGCGGCGATCGATGCAGTGCGGTCGGTCATCTCGCGATCGTCGCACCAGCCACTGACACTCCGTCCGGTGCCGAGCCACCCCTCACGCTATATTCAACGAGTTGAATAACAGACGTGTTGAATTCATTGCGGCGTGTCGGCCAGGACACGAGGCTCACGGAGGAGCGAAGCGCCCATGCACAACGGTCCCTATACGCGTTACGTCGCGCTGGGCGACAGTCAGACCGAAGGTCTCGGGGACGGCGACGACGCCACCGGACTGCGCGGCTGCGCCGATCGGCTCGCGGAGCTGATCGCCGACTCCAGCCCCGGGCTGGCCTACGCCAACCTGGCCGTGCGGGGGAAGCTCGCCGGACAGGTCCGGGCCGAGCAGCTCGGGCCGGCTCTGGCGCTGCGTCCGGATGTGGCCACCGTGGTCGCGGGGATGAACGACCTGCTCCGGCCCCGCTTCGACGCCGACGAGGTGGCGGATCATCTGGAGGCGATGTTCGCCGAACTCACCGGCCAGGGCGCGAGAGTGGCCACCGTGACGTTCCCGGACACAGCGCGGATCATCCCGCTCGCACGGCCACTCACGTCCCGAGTCACCGCCCTGAACGCCAACATCCGGGAAGCCGCCGGTCGGCACGGCGTCGTGGTGGCCGAGACCTACCCTCATCCCGTCGTGACGGATTCCCGTCTGTGGAGTCCGGACCGGCTGCATGCCAGCCCGCTGGGTCACGAGCGCATCGCCGCCGCGGTCGCCGACGCCCTGGGCCTGCCCGGCAGCAGCGAGGCATGGACCCACCCGCTCCCCCCGCAGCCGGGCCCGCCGCGGTCCGGAGCGCGCGCTGCGCTCGACGAGTTGCGGTGGGTCGCGGGCTTCCTGGGCCCGTGGATCGGCCGGCGTCTTCGCGGCCGATCCTCCGGGGAAGGCCGTACGGCCAAGCGTCCCGAGCCGATGCCGGTCCGGTCCTCGGTGGCGTGACGTCGCCCCTGACGCGAAACGTCCGGCCCTCGAAGGACGGCCGGACGGCACACAGGTCGGCGGGGGAGCCGCCGCGGGTCAGGAGTCCGA
>NZ_JBHJTL010000014.1:18081-118870 GCF_042264065.1 Streptomyces sp. NPDC056222
GCCCTAGCCCCGGGTTTCCGCCGCCGCGCCACGCCCCCCGCGCCGTGGCGGGCCGGGTCCGGGGGGGGGGCCCGGCCCCCCGCCCGCAAACCGCCGGGCCGTCCACGGCGGCCCGCACGGCTCACTGGTCGGCGGGGAAGCCGCCTCGGGTCAGGAGTCCGAGCGTTCGGCCTTCGCGGCCTTCTCGGCCTGCATCTCCTTGATCCGGACCGCTTCCTTGCGGACCTCGGCCTGGGTGGCGCGCTCCTTCTGCAGCCACTCCGGGTCCTGCTTCTTCAGCTCCTCGATCTGCTCGGTCGTGAGGGCGTCGGTGATCCCTCCCCGAGCGAGGCCGGAGATGGAGATGCCGAGCTTGGCCGCGATCACCGGGCGGGGGTGCGGTCCGTTGCGGCGCAGTTCACGGAGCCACTCGGGCGGATCGGTCTGCAGGGCGTTCAGCTCGGTGCGCGAGACGACACCCTCCCGGAACTCGGCGGGGGTGGCCTCGAGGTACACACCCAGCTTCTTCGCCGCTGTCGCGGGCTTCATCGTCTGGGCGGTCTGGTGCGACGTCATGGTGTCAAGGGTATCGAGCGTGTGAGCTACCTCTGACCACGACCGGTAACCTGGCGGGGTGACTGGCCAGGAAGTATCCCCCTCGTTCCGGCTCGCCTACGTCCCGGGAGTGACGCCCACGAAGTGGGTGCGGATCTGGAACGAGCGGCTGCCCGACGTTCCGCTGACCCTCGTCCAGGTGCCGCCCGCCGAGGCCTGCGCCCTGCTGCGGGACGGAGGCGCGGACGCGGGCCTGGTACGCCTGCCGGTCGACGGTACGGACCTGAGCGCCATCCCCCTCTATGCCGAGACGACCGTCGTGGTGATCCCCAAGGACCACGTCGTGGCGGCGGTGGACGAGGTGTCCCCGGAGGATCTGGCCGAGGAGATCGTGCTGCATCCGCTCGACGACACGCTCGACTGGGAGCGTCCGCCGGGGTTGCCGGCGTTCGAGCGCCCCGCCACGACGGCCGACGCGATCGAGCTGGTGGCGGCAGGGGTGGGGCTGCTCGTCGTGCCCCAGTCGCTGGCCCGGCTGCACCATCGCAAGGACCTCACCTACCGCCCGGTGTCGGACACCCCCGAGTCGCGGGTCGCGCTGTCGTGGCCGCAGGACGAGACGACGGATCTGGTGGAGCAGTTCATCGGAATCGTCCGCGGGCGGACCGTGAACAGCACCCGTGGCCGTCCCGCGACCCCGCCGCAGCCGAAGGGCAAGCGTCCGGAGAAGGGCGGCAGGCCGGCGGCCAAGAGCCCTCGCAGCGGTTCCGGCGGCTCGGCCCGCTCCGGCGGTTCCGGTGGTTCCGACGGCGCGAAGGGCTCCAAGGGCGCGCCCAAGGGCTCGAAGAACGTCAAGCGCGGGAAGCCGCGCCGGAAGCCGTAGCGCCGTCCTCACCGCGCCCGACCAGCGCTCATAGGCGTACACCTATGGCTCCCATGGTGATCCGGTCTTGGACAGGGATGTGCGCCGGCTGATCTTCTGGCGCCATGAGCGACGACACGAACACGAACGCGCGGAACCACCACGGCTTCGCACGGCGGGCGATGCTCCGAGGCGCCGCCGTCGGCGCGGCCTTACCCCTGCTGCCGACCGCGGTGGGCGGCGCGACGGCCGCGACGGCCCGGCCCCGGTCCGCCGACTCCGCCCCCGACCCGGACTCCGCGTCGCTGCGCTGGCTGGGCACGGCCGGCTGGCGGATCGACATCGGCAACCGGACGGTGCTCTTCGACCCGTATCTCACCCGCTTCAGTACGGGCCTCTTCGAGGCGGCCTTCGATCCGGCCACGAAGATCAAGAAGACCGACGCCGGGCTGGTACGGGAGTACGCCGGGAGCCCCGAGCTCATCCTGGTCAGCCACTCCCACTGGGACCACATCGCCGACGTGCCGTACATCGCCAAGGCCACCGGCGCGCGTGTCGTGGGAACCGAGACCACGTTCCATCTGCTCGTCGCCTTCGGTGTGGATCCGCTCCAGATCTCCGTGGTCAAGGGCGGTGAGGTGCTGGACTTCGGCGGCGGCCTGACCGTGGAGGTGGTGGCCAGCCTGCACAGCCGTAACAAGAAGCACGCCTATTTCGCCCCGGGCACCCGCACGGCGCCGCCCACCACCGCCCCCGAGACCATCTCCGACCTGCCGGAGGGCGACACCCTCGCGTTCCAGGTCAGTGCCGGCGCCGGGGGCCCAGCGCTGTTCCTCATGGGCGCCAGCGACTTCTCCGAGCGGGCGGCCGACGGGCTGCGTCCCGACGTGGCGATGGTCGCCGTGCCCTCCAGCTCCGCGACCCACCGCTACGCGCCCCGGCTGCTGCGGGCGCTGGGAAACCCGCCGGTGGTCGTCCCCGTCCACTGGGACAACTTCGAGACGCCGCTGCGCGAGCCCGTGGTCCCCGACCCCACGATGGATCTGACCGGGCTGATCGACCAGGTGCGCCGGGAGTCGCCCGCGAGCCGTGTCGTCGTGCCCGACTACCGGACCGTCTACGGCGGTGACCTGCGGCCCCGCCGCTGACGAGTCACGCACGACCGGCCAGTGCTCGACGGCGCGGGAACGCCGTCGCCCCCGGCGGGTGGCCGGGAGCGACGGCGGTCGGCGTGCGGAGCGGGTCAGGCGACGGTCACCAGGCGACCGGAAGGCGCTCGGGGATGCGCTTCATGAAGCGGGTCCGCCAGACGAGTTGGTCGACCGGGACCGCGAGGTGGAGGTCGGGCATCCTGTCGAGGAGCACCTCCAGGGCGATCTCGGTGTGCCGCTTGCCGAGGGCCGTGGCCGGGCAGTAGTGACCGCCGCCCCCGAACGACAGATGCGCCGCGGCGTTGGGCCGGGTGATGTCGACGGTGTGCGGGTCGGGGAAGACGGCCGGGTCGGTGTTGGCCGCCTCGACCAGGACGAGGAGCAGCTCGCCCTTGCGGACCTCGACGTCGCCGAGGGTGACGTCCTCGAGGGCGAGGCGCGGCAGCCCGTCGGCGATCGAGAGGTTGACGCGCAGCAACTCGTCCACGGCGGCGGGGATCCGCTCCGGCTCCTTGCGCAGCTGCTCCCAGACGTCGGGGTTCTGGAGCAGCGAGAAGATGGCCATGGTGAGGAAGCCCATGGTGGAGATGACGCCCGCGCCGAAGAAGGTGACGCCGACCGTGGCGAGCATCTCGTCGGTCAGGTGGGCGTAGTCGGGGTTCCCTCGCAGGGCGGCGAGTTCGGCCATCAGTCCCGTGGTCGCCGGGTCGTCCAGGCGCTCGACCATATAGGCGATGTCGCGGTCCCAGTTGAGCCGGGCGCCGGTGACGGGGCAGGCCGAGTTCATGAACGCGATGTCCAGGCTGGCGGAGAGGCGCGGCGCGTCGGCCTCGGGTATGCCGAGGATGCGGCAGTGGAGGTTCTCCGCGTACGGGTTGGTGAACCGGCCGCGGAGGTCGACGGGCGGGCCGTACGCGACGAGCTCGTCGACGAGCTCGGAGGCGTGGCGGCGCATCCACTCGGTGAGGCCGTCGCTCTTGGGGTTGATCGCCTTGAGGACGGCCTTGCGGAGCCCCGCCCCGGTGATGTTGCCCATGTTGTTGACCACCTCGGGCGGGATGGTCAGCGCGTACTGCCGGGGGACACCGGGCGCCGAGGTGTCCTTGAGCGAGAAGCGGGGGTCTTCGAGGACCTGCTTGCACAGCTCGTAGGAGGAGACCAGCCAGGCCGGGTCGCCGGCGATGGTGCGGACTCGTTTGACCGGCTCGGCGCGGAGGGACTCGATCTCGGTCGGAAGACGGTCCCCGCGGGCGGAGAACGGGAAGTCGGTGAGCGTGTCAGTGGTCATCGTGGTCTCCGAGGATCGCGCTGACGATGGCGTGGCCCTGGTTGCGGGAGGCGCGCAGTCCGGAGCCCCTGGAGTAGAGGAGTTCGGCCATCGGCAGGAGCTGGTGGTAGCAGTTGAGAGAGGAGGGGACACCGAGGATCGCGGGGGTGTCCAGGAAGAGCGGTGCCTCGGCGCAGATGTACTGGAGGCAGACTTCGCGCTGGCGGGTGGTGGCGGTCTGACCTTCGAGGACCTTGGAGGAGAGGAAGGCCGCGACGAGTTTGTCGCAGGTGGCGAGAAACTCCGGGTCGGTGGCGAGCAGGTCGTCCAAGTGCTTGCGCAGGTGCCGGTAGGCAGGTATGTCGAGGAGCGCGGACATGGGGCGCCCTCGGAGCCGTTCGCCGCCGGGGTCGGTGGCGGCGACGGCGTTGTTGACCTTGGCGCGCACGCCGCGGAGGTTCTTGACCGTCTTGCGGCGGGCCTCGTCCGGCGGGTAGCCGAGGGCCTCGTACATGTCTGCGACGTGCAGGTCGGTGTAGATGAGGTCGACCTGCTCGAAGTTGCGCAGTCCCCAGGTGGCGAGGTCGGCCACGCGCTGAGCGGAAAAGTAGCCGTTTCCGGGGGAGATGCCGATGACCGCGTGGGCGCCTTCGGTGTGGATCACTTGGCAGTGCTGCGTATACGGCTGGACCTTGAAGCTGTCGGTCGCTGTCGTCGACAAGTGAAGAGATGTCCTTCGGGCCGCTAGTCCCGTCGGGGCCGTGTGCCCCTGGTGTGGCGGCGACGGCATGAAGTTACCGGCGATCTCCACAGAGTGACGATTCTGCTTGCGACGTGGCTCGTAATCGTCTGTACACGACCGAAATTGATATGTCGTTCTCGATTTGGAGGGACATATTCCGGCCATTGTCTCGGGTGTTGGACGCTCAGCTCGACTCGCGGCGCACCAGCTCCGTGGGGAGGATGACCGCGGACGGTTCCTCGCCGCCGATGCGGGCGAGCAGCATCCGGACCATTTCCGTGCTGATGCGGTCCCACGGCTGACGGATCGTGGTGAGCGGCGGGCGGGAGGACACGGCTGCCTGGGAGTCGTCGAAGCCGCCCACGGCGACGTCCACGGGGACCCGGCGGCCGGCGCGGTCGAGGGCGTCGAGCACGCCCTGGGCCATCAGGTCCGAGGCCACGAACACGGCGTCGATGTCCGGGGCCCGCTCGAGGAGCTGGGCGGCCGCGCTCTCGCCGCTCGCCCGGCTGTAATCGCCGGTGGCGACCAGCACGTCGTCGACGGGCAGGCCGTACTCGGCCAGCGTTTCGCGGTATCCCGCGAGGCGTTCGACGCCGCCCGGGGTGTCCAGGGGGCCGGTGACGGTGGCGATGCGGCGGCGCCCCGTCTCGTACAGATGGCGGACCATGTCCCGTGCGCCGTCCCGGTCGTCCGCCGCGACGTAGCCGATCTTGGCGGTCTGGCCGAGCGGCTTGCCGCAGGCGACGACCGGGACGCCCGCCGCGTGCAGATGGGCGACGACGGGGTCGCCGGAGTGGCTGGAGACCAGCAGGACGCCGTCGACGTGGCCGGCCTCGATGTAACGCAGATTGCGCCGCCGTTCGTCCTCGGTGCCGGCGATCATCAGCAGCAGCGGGATGTCCTGGGCGGCGAGCGCCTGCGTGCAGGCCCGCAGCAGCACGTTGAAGTTCGGGTCCTCGAAGAACCGCTCCTGAGGCTCGGTCAGCAGGAACGCCACCGAGTCGGACTTGCCGGTGATCAGCGAGCGTGCGTGCCGGTTCACGACGTAGCCCGTTCTGCGGATGGCGGCGTCGACGGCGGCCTTGGCGGAGGGGCTGACGTAGTGCCCGCCGTTGAGGACGCGCGAGACCGTGCCGCGCGAGACGCCTGCCTCCCGCGCCACGTCGTGGATCGTGGCCGGGCGACGCCTGCCCGCTGGAATGCTCATGCTCGTTTCCCCTTGTTCCCCGGTGCTCAGGACTTTACGGCGCCGGACAGCAGATCGAGGCTCCAGAACCGCTGGATGACCAGGAACAGCGCGATGAGCGGGACGATCGCGAGCAGCGCGCCGGTGATGACCAGTGTGTAGAGGGCGGGTTGTCCGGCGCCCTGCTTGAGCAGGGTGAACAGACCGACGGTCATGGGGAACTTCTCGTCGTCGCCGAGCATGATGAACGGCAGCAGGAAGTTGTTCCAGATGGCGACGAACTGGAAGAGGAAGATGGTCACCAGCCCCGGGGACATCATGGGCAGGGCGATCCGCAGAAAGATGCGCCACTCCCCCGCGCCGTCCATCCGGCCGGCCTCCACGAGCTCCATGGGGATCGCGGCCTCGGCGTAGATCCGGCCGAGATAGACGCCGTACGGCGAGAGGATCAGCGGCAGCAGGACGGAGAGGTACGTGTCCGTCAGATCGGCCTCGGCCATGAGCAGGTACTGCGGGATGGCGAGGATGACCGGGGGCATGAGCACGCCGGTGAGGATCAGGTTGAAGAAGGTCTCGCGGCCGCGGAAGCGGTAGACGGCGAGGGCGTAGCCGGCGAGCGCCGACACGATCGTGGAGAGCACGGCGCCGAGGCCCGCGTAGAACACGGAGTTGGCCATCCACCGCCAGTAGAGACCGTCGCGGTACGCGGCGAGGTCGGCGACGTTGTCGCCGAGGCCGTCCCCGGGGAGGAAGGTGAAGGTGGAGAAGAGGTCGGCGCCCGACTTGGTGGAGGCCACCAGGACCCAGGCGATGGGCAGCAGGCAGTAGAGCGCGCCGAGGAGCAGTGCGGCGGTCGGCAGGACGGCGACGCGGCGGGGGCGCGGAGGCCCCTGGGACGTTCCGGGGGTGCTGCCGGCGGCCGGGGCGGCCTTGCGTACCTGCGGCGGGGAGGCGAGCCCGCTCATCGGGTGGCTCCTTGCTTCGTACGACGGTTGGAGGCCCTGAGCAGGCCGAAGGAGAGCAGGAAGGTGGCGGCGGCGAGGACCACGGCGGTGGCCGAGGCGGCGTGGATGTTCCCTCCGGTGAAGGCGTCGTTGTAGACCTTCATCAGGGGGCTCCAGGTGGTGGGGATGCCGTTGGTGAGCGGTCGGAGCGTGGTGGGCTCGTTGAATACCTGGAGCGTGGCGATGATCGAGAAGAAGAACGTCAGGACCAGGGAGGGCGCCACCATCGGGATCTTGATCCGCAGGGCGATCTGCAGCTCCGAGCAGCCGTCGAGCTTGGCGGCCTCGAAGACCTCGGTGGGCAGCGAGCGCAGCGAGGTGTAGATCACGATCATGTTGAAGCCGGTGCCGCCCCAGACGGCGATGTTGGCCATCGCCAGGTACAGCGGGCCGCCGTCCATCAGGTCCGGTTCCGGCATCCCGAGAGCGTCGAGGAGGTAGTAGAAGGGGCTGACGTCCGGCAGGTAGAGGAAGCCCCACATGAGGGCCGCGATGACTCCCGGGACCGCGTACGGCAGGAAGATCACGAGGCGGGAGAAGGAACGGGCCCGCACCCGCTCGGAGTCGAGCAACAGCGCGAAGAACAGGGCGAGTCCGAGCATGACGGGGACGACGATCGCGCCGTAGCCGAGGATCCGCAGGGCGCTGTGGCCGAGTTCGGAGTCGGTGAGGGCGGCGGTGTAGTTCTCCAGGCCCGCCCAGACCTCGCTTCTCGCCCCCTTGCCCAGGCCGAGGCCCTTGACCTCGATCTTGTGGAAGCTGAGCCAGAGCGCGTAGCCGATGGGCAGCGCGAAGAAGAGGACGAAGAGGACGGCGGCCGGGAGGAGAAAGAGGTAGGGGGTGCTTCGCGCGCGCTTGAGGGTGGTGGTGGGCGAGGGAGGGAGCGAGGGGGCACTTCGCCCTCGTTCACGGGTGGTGGCGGGCGACGGGTGGGCGTACGGGGCCGACTGGGCCCCGTACGCCCGGCGCACGCCCTTGATGGGCTGCGTCACTGGGCGACCTCGAAGCCCTGCTTCTCGAGGTCGGCGACGGTGGCGCCCTGCATCGCGGTCAGGGCGGCGCCGAAGTCGGACTTGGCCTTGGCCGCCTTGCCGAACTCGTCCTTGAAGGAGGTGTAGGCCACGTTCACGTTCGGTCCCCATGCGGCGGGGGCGGTCGTCTTCGCGATCTCGGCCGCCTTCGTGTAGAAGTCGGCCCGGTTGGCGAAGAAGTCCGGGGACTTGGCCAGCGCGCCGCCGGTCTGGGCGGCGATGGCGGCCGGGTAGATGCCGGCCTCCTTCACGAGGGCGGCGAGCGCCTCGGGGTCGGTGTTCAGCCAGGTGGCGAACTTCGCGGCGGCCACCTTGTGCTTCGAGTCGGTGGTGACGGCGGTGGTGGATCCGCCCCAACTGCCCGTGGAGGGCTTCGACTCGTCCCACTGCGGCAGCGGGGCCATGGCCCACTTGCCCTTGGTGTCGGGCGCGGCGGTCGTCAGGACGCCCGGCGCCCAGACGGCGCTGACCCAGGCGAGCTGCTGTCCGGTGTTGAGGGCCTTGTTCCAGGCGGGGGTGTACATCGGCTGGTTGTCGATGGCGCCCTCCTTGACGAGGCCGCCCCAGAAGTCGGCGACCTTCTTGGTGCCGGGGTCGTCGATGCCGACCTTCCACTTCTGGTCCTGGGTGGTCCACCACTGGGCGCCGGCCTGCTGGGCGAGGCCGGCGAAGAGACCGGCGTCGTTGGAGGAGAAGGTGGTGAGCGCCTTGTCGGGGGCCTTGGTCTTGAGGGCCTTGGCGGTGGCGGCGAACTCGTCCCAGGTGGTGGGGACCGTGAGGCCGTACTGCTGGAACAGGTCGGTCCGGTAGAAGAACATCAGCGGGCCGGAGTCCTGGGGCACGGCGTAGACGGCGTCGGAGCCGAGCGTGGTCTGCTGCCACAGGCCGGGGGCGAAGGCGTCCTTGACGCCACCGACCTCCTGGGAGATGTCGGCGAGGGCGTCGTTGCTGACCAGCGTCGGCAGCGCCTGGAACTCGGCCTGGACGAGGTCGGGGGCCTGGTGGGCCTTGGAGGCCGTGATGATCTTGGTGACCAGGTCGTCGCCCGAAGCCTGCTTCTGGACGGTGACCTTGATGTCCGGGTTCTTCTTGTTCCAGATCGCGGCCACCTTGTCCATGTTGGGCGCCCAGGCCCAGTAGGTGAGCGATACGGGACCGGAATCGGCCTGCTCGCCGCTGTCGGACGAGCCGCAGGCGGTGAGCACGGCCGCGCCGAGGGCGACGGCGGTGGCAGTGGCGACAACACGGTGGCGCAAAACGATGGGCATGGAGCCTCTCCCCTGACGAGCGGTCCTTCCGTCGCGGAAGGACCTGCCATGCATCTGTGAGCGTTCACAGTAGAGAAACGTTCCGGACACTTGTCAATGGTGGATCGTGTGCGGTTATGTTGCGTTGCCACATCGAGATCTGATGTGTGTACGTTCCCAGATGTTCGAGTTCGACGCTCAGGAGACACCTCATGCAGGACACCGGCCCCCGAGGTCTGCACCGCCTCGCCTTCGGCGGGGACTACAACCCCGAGCAGTGGCCGGAAAGCGTCTGGCAGGAGGACGTTCTCCTGATGCGCGAGGCCGGCGTCACCATGGTGAGCGTCGGAATCTTCTCCTGGGCGCTGCTCGAACCGGAGCCGGGAACATACGATTTCGGCTGGCTGGACCGGGTCCTGGACCTGCTGCACGAACACGGCATCCGCGTCGACCTCGGTACGCCGACGGTGGTGCCGCCCGCGTGGTTCTACCGCGCCCACCCCGAGGCGCTGCCGGTCAGCCGCGAGGGTGTGCGCTACGCGTTCGGCTCGCGCGGCGCGATCTGCCACAGCTCACCGGCGTACCGCGAGGCTGCTGCCGGGATCACCACGAAGCTGGCAGAGCGGTACGCGGGACACCCAGCGCTCGCGATGTGGCACGTGCACAACGAGTACGGCGTCCCGGTCAGCGCCTGCTACTGCGACACCTGCGCGGCCCACTTCCGCCGGTGGCTGGACGAGCGGTACGGATCGGTCGAGGCCGTCAATGAAGCGTGGGGCACCGCTTTCTGGGGCCAGCACTACACCTCGTACGAGCAGATCGACCCGCCGCGCCTGACCCCCACCGTGGGCAACCCGGCCCAGCAGCTCGACCACCGCCGCTTCGCCGACGCCACGATGCGCGAGAACTTCCGCATGGAACGGGACATTCTGCATCGGCTCTCCCCCGGCGTCCCCGTCACCACCAATTTCATGACCGCGCTCAGCCAGTGCGACTCGGTCGACTACTGGGCCTGGGGCCGCGAGGTCGACCTCGTCACCAACGACCACTACCTGATCACCGACGGGCGCCGCACGCACGTCAACCTCGCCATGGCCGCCGATCTGACCCGCTCCGTCGCGGGCGGCGCGCCCTGGCTGCTTCTCGAACACGCCACCTCCGGGGTCAACTGGCAGCCCCGCAACCCCGCCAAGCGTCCGGGAGAGATGGCCCGCAATGCTCTCGCCCATGTCGCGCGCGGATCCGAGGGCGCGATGTTCTTCCAGTGGCGCCAGTCCCGCAGCGGCGCGGAGAAGTTCCACTCGGCGATGCTGCCGCACGCCGGAACCGACTCGCGCGTCTGGCGCGAGGTGGTCGGACTCGGCGGCGATCTCGACTCGCTGGCCACGCTGCGCGGCACACGTACCGTCCCGGACGTCGCCATGGTGTGGGACTGGCAGTCGTGGTGGGCGCAGAGCCTGGAGTGGCGCCCGACCGAGGACCACGACGCGCGCGAGCGCGCCGACAGCTTCTACGAGACGCTCTACGACCGGCATCTGACCGTGGACTTCGCCCACCCGGAGGCCGATCTGTCGGCGTACCCGCTGGTCGTGGTGCCCGCGCTGTACCTCACCACCGAGGCCGCCGGCCGCAACCTGCGGGCGTACGTGGAGAACGGCGGCACGCTCGTCGTCTCGTACTTCTCCGGGATCGTCGACGAGCACGACACCGTCCACCCGGGTGCGTACCCGGGCGTCCTGCGCGACGTGCTCGGCCTGACGGTGGAGGAGTGGTCACCGCTCGGCGAGGGCGAGTCGGTGCGGATCGCGGGCCCGGGCGGGGCGACGCTGCCGGCGGACGTCTGGACCGAGTTCGTGGTCGAGCGCGGGGCCGAGCCCGTGTGGACGTACGCGGACGGGCCGGCCGCCGGGCGGCCCGCCGTCACCCGCCACCGCCTGGGCAAGGGCACCGCCTGGTACGTCTCCACCCGGCTCGACGCGGTCTCGCTGGACACCGTCCTCGGCACGGCCTGCGAGGACGCCGGCATCGCGCCTCGCGGCGATCTCCCGCACGACGTCGAGGTCGTCCGCCGCTCCGGCGACGGTGGTGACTACCTCTTCGCCCTCAACCACACGGAACACGACGCGAAGGTGCCGCTGGAGTCCCCCGGCACCGAACTCCTCGGCGGCGAACGCGCCGCCGGCCACCTCGCCCTCCCGGCGGGCTCGGTCCGCGTCGTACGTCTCGACGCCTGACCGCTCCCATGACTCCCCGGGGGCGGGCGTCCCGCACGCCTGCCCCCGGGTGAACGGCACCACCGCACCACCTCCCTTTCCCCTCCACCGTCGAAGGGACATCGACGATGTACGCCGTTCCCCGCGCCCTGCGGTCGCTCATGTCAGGTACACGTCTACGAGTCGCCGCGGCCTCCGCGCTCGGCGCCCTGCTCCTGGCCGCACTGCCCGCGGCACCCGCCCAGGCGGCGACCACGCTCGCCAACACCGGTTTCGAGGCCGACGGCACCGGAACCGCCACCCCCTCCGGCTGGTCCACCTACTCCGCGACCGGCCAGAACGCGGCCTCGTTCACGGAGGCCGGCGGCCATGCCGGGAGTTACCGGCTGAGCCACTGGGCCTCGACCGCCTACCAGGTGGAGACGTACCAGTACCTGTCCGGGCTGACCGACGGCTCTTACACGCTGAGCGCCTGGGTGCGCTCCAGCGGCGGCCAGAGCACCGCCCGTCTCGCGCTGCGCAACTGCGGCTCCGCCGAGCAGCGCACCGACCTGCCGCCCACCCAGAACGGCGCCTGGATACGCCTCGTGACCTCGGTGAAGGTCACCGGTGGCCAGTGCACGGTCAGCGTCGACTCCCACGCGTCGGCGGGACAATGGCTCAACGTCGACGACCTCACCTTCACCTCCGGCTCGACGGGCCTGCCCGTCAGGGGCGTCGACATCTCCTCGCTGAAGAAGAGCGAGGACCTCGGCGGTACGTACCGCACCGGCACGGGGGCGACCGGGGATCCCGTGGCGATCCTGAAGTCCGCGGGCGCCACCTACGGCCGGCTCAAGGTGTGGGTGAATCCGGCCGACGGCTACAACAACAAGGCGCGCGTCCTGGCGACGGCCCAGCGCATCAAGGCGCAGGGCATGAAGCTGCTCGTCGACTTCCACTACTCAGACACCTGGGCCGACCCCGGCGCCCAGGCCAAGCCCGCCGCATGGGCCGGTCACTCGTACAGTCAGCTCACGACCGACGTGTACAACCACACCTACGACGTCCTGAACGCGCTGAAGGCGCAGGGCACGACGGCGGACATGGTGCAGATCGGCAACGAGATCAACACCGGGATGCTGTGGCCCGAGGGCTCGACGGACAACTGGCCGCAGCTGGCGGGGCTCCTGAAGGCGGGCGTCTCCGCCACCAAGGCCGTCTCCTCCTCCACACAGGTCGCGCTCCATCTCGCGCACGGCGGCGACAACGCCCTGTACCGCTGGTGGTTCGACAACGCGACCGCTCAGGGCGTCACGTACGACGTCATCGCGGTGTCCTTCTACGGATACTGGCACGGATCCCTGTCCGCGCTGCAGACCAACCTCGACGACATCTCCGCCCGCTACGGGAAGAAGGTCATGGTCGCCGAGACGGCGTACCCGTTCCGGCTGGACAGCGAGGACGGCCACGAGAACATCATCGACACGTCGGCGGAGCTGGTCTCCGGCTACCCGGCGAGCACGGCCGGTCAGTCCGCCTGGCTGCGGGACGTGATGAACGTCGTGGAGGCCGTGCCGAACGGTCGCGGACTGGGTGTCGTCTACTGGGAGCCCACCTGGACCGCCGTCGCCGGCAACGGCTGGGACCCGGCGGACCCCGCGTCGGGCAACGGCTGGGAGAACCAGGCCCTGTTCGACTACGACAGCAGGCTGCTGCCGGCGGCCTCCTGGCTCGCCCATCGCTGACCGGAGACCACGGCGACCGGCCCCGCCTCCCTGGGGAGTCGAGGCCGGTCGCTCGGTGGAGCCGGTGGAGAGCCTGTGGAGCCGTCACGCGGAGCCGGTGGGCACCCGGCCGAAGACCCGTCCACCGAGGTCGATTCCGGCGATGGCGCCGCTCGCGTCGCGGGAGAAGAAGCCTCGCTGCCCGGCCAGTCCACCCGCGGTGACGATGAACTCGTCGCCGCCACCGGGCAGCAGGCCCATGGCCGCCGGCTCGTAGTCCGCGGGCATCTCGTAGTCGGCCGCCGCCCGGATCTCCGGCTTGATCCCGGCCGCGAGGGTCAGCTCCGCCCCGTCGGTGGCGACGGCGAGCGTCATGGCGTCGTTCTCGTACACCCCGACCACCTCCTGGGCCCGCGCCGCGTCGTACGGAAGCGGCTCCGGGTCCTTGTCCACGACGCCGAGGTAGTGCTCCAGGGCCCAGCGGACGGCGGTCCGGTTGAAGGGGATGCCGTCCGGGCCGGCGTTGGACATGGCGACGACGGCGAAGTTCCGCTCGGGCACGAGCAGCAGTTCGACGAACTGGCCGTTGACCGAACCACCGTGCTCGATGGTCCTCACGCCGTCCACCTCGCGCAGGAACCAGCAGAGGCCGAAGCCGTCGCCGAGATTGCTGCCGCGCAGCTCGACCGTCTGCTCCCGCATCCGGTGCAGCACCTCGGTCGGCAGCAGCCGCTCGCCCTTCTCCGTGAGACCGTCGCCGAGCTGGAACCGCGCCCAGGCGAGCACGTCCGACGCCGAGGAGGCGAGACCCCCGCCGGGGTTGTTGGCCCGGGTGAGCTTCCACTCCCTCGCGACGGCGAGGTCGCCGTCCTCGCCGGGGTTGTGGCCCACGGCGAACCGCCTGGTCATGACCTCGGCGGTGCCGAAGAAGCTGTGCGAGAGCCCCAGCGGCTCGACGAGCAGCGAGGCGATGGCCCGCTCGTACGTCAGACCCGTGACGCTCTCCAGGACCCGCCCGAGCAGGTTGAACGCGGCCTGGCTGTACGAGGCACGGGCGCCGGGCTCGCCGACGAACTGCAGCTCGGCCATCTTCGCCACGAAGGCGGCCAGGGCGTCGTCGCCGTCCCCGGTGTCGACGATGAGGTTCCAGTCGAGGCCCGAGGTGTGGTTGAGCAGGTTCAGGACGGTTATCTCGGCCGCCGCCTTCTCGTCGGCCAGCACGAGTTCGGGAACGTACCGGCGCACCGGCGCGTCCAGCTCGCCCCGGCCGTCGGCGACCAGCCGCATCAGCGCTGTCGCCGTGAAGGTCTTCGTCACGGAGCCCAGGAGGAAGAGCGTGTCCTCGTCCACGGGGAGCGGGTTGTCGAGGCTGGTCACGCCATGGCTCGCGAAGACCTCGCGGCCGTCCGCCCACACGCCCACGGTGACACTGGGGATGTCGAACTTCTCGGCCGTCAGCGCGACGAACTCGGTCAGCTCGGTCGGGGACTTCTGGGTGGTGTCGGCACTCATGGAGGTTGCTCCTGATCGGGTGTCGTCGTTCTTGATGACCACGACGATGCCCGGGCGCCCTGACAGCCCGCAGACCGCTCGCTGACAGGCTGCACTGTCGCCTGTCAGCGCACAGCGCGCCCTGTCAGCCCCCTCTTCGGATCACCGCGCGATCTCCTCGGCGGGACCCATCACGATCACCGGTTCCTTGGCCGGGTCCAGGTGGCGCAGCAGCAGTCGCATGACGTCGGCCGTCAGGGAGATGCACCCCTGTGTGGGGCCGCCGTGGTCGACATGGATCCAGACGCCTCCGCCACGCTCCTCGCCGAGCGGGCGTTCCTTGTCCAACGGGGTCGTTCCGGAGACGCGGTTGTAGTCGATGGCGACCACGTAGTCGAACGACCCCTCCAGGGGTTCGCCGAGGAAACCGGTGCCCGGGGAGACGAACTGCTCGTCCTGGTCGTAGGGCAGCAGGGCTCCGGGGTCCGGCATCAGGCCGCCGGCGTCGCCGAGCGTGAAGACTCCGATGGGGGTGCGCAGATCGCCGACCGTGTGGTCGTTCGTCCAGCCGCGCAGCGCGTTGTGCGCGGTCCAGGGACCGGCGGCGCGCTGCCACCGCCCGGCCGCGTCCCGCTCGTAGAGCACCGCCTTGGCCACGTTGGTGTCGCGGGTCTTCCCCGTGACCACGAACACCTGACGTGTGCCGTCCGGAATTCTCGTGCGGGTGGCGGGGCCGAGCCCGGGAGGGGCGGCAGGCCGGGCCGCGGGTGCGGCGGGCCGGGGCGCGGCGGCCCCGGAGCCGGCGTTCTTGGCGGCGGCGCGGGGCGGGGCGGGTGGCTTGGATTCCTCGTGCGACACCGTCATGTAGCCGACCACGGCGAGTGTCGCGCACAGGGCGGCGGTCAGCCCACGGCCGGGGCGTACCTTCCTGACAGGCATGGGGCGGCATCCTCCGACGCTCGGGAACGGCAGTGCGGCGATGTGTACCCGGTCCGCGTGCGTCTCTGTCGGAAGAGCGGCTTACTCACCCGACCGGGGCAGAGCCGGCTGATCGCCGAGATCGTTTCTGAACAGCCGTCAGAGGACGAGGCGCCCTCACAGGAAGCGCCGGCGCGCCGTCAGGAAGGCGCGCCGGCCTGGCTCTCCTGACGCACCTCGACCGGGAGTGCGGTCCAGATCTCCGAGTTCATGATCCGGTGTCAGGCGGTGGCGGTGGGGGTCTCGTCGAGCTCCCAGGCGTGGCGCTTGAACTCGCGGACGAAGTCGGGGTGGTCCTCCCAGTTGCGGGCGACGCCGCGCAGGACGTCCCAGTTGTGCTCCAGGGCCTGGTCGATGATGTTGCGCATCGCCGGGTCGGCCGCCGCCCGCTGCTCGGCGAGGCCCTTGACCGCCGCGGCGGCCTTCACGGTGCCGAGGAGGGCCCGCAGGGCGCGGGAGGTGTCGTCCATGCCGAATCCGTGGTCGCTGCCGTTCTCGGGGTCGAACAGCGGCCGGAGGCGGTCCTCGATGAACGCGGTGATCCGCTCGAAGTGCTGGACGTCCATCGGGGTCTCCCTCTTCTGCCGCTCCACCACGGGGCCCGGCCTGTCGCGTGTTTCTGTCGTCCGCGCGGTGCTTCGTCCGCGCCCCGTGATTATCCCGTGTGCCCTACGGGAACGACGGCGGGGCCATCCGTACGTCGTGCCACTGGGCGTGCGCGGCGCTCGCGCCCTCCGTGCGGTCGTCGGGCACGCCCCAGACGTGGACGGCGGGTGCGGCGGCGTCGGTGAGAGGGGCCCACCCCGGGTCTCCGTTGGCCGCGAAGGCGGCCCAGGCGTCGACCATCCGCCGGGACAGTGCACGGTCGTCGGCGTCGGCGGGGCCGCCGGTCAGGAAGTCGACGCCCGTGGCGTCCAGGGTGCCCAGGGCAAAGGGCACGTCGGCCGCGTGCCAGGCGCGCACCGGACTTCCGTCGGGTCGGGTGCGGCGGCGGTCGAAGCGGGAGACGAAGGTGCGGCCGCCCGCGCGGGCGTGGGCCTCGGCGATGCGCACGGTGGGCACGGTGAAGACCGCGTCGCCCGCGAGGGCGAGGAGGACGTCGAGTACCGGCGCGCCGGGCATGAGGTCGCGGTAGGCGACGACGAGGTCCGGGGGGAGGCCGTAGTCGGCGGCGAACCGGGCGAGGCCGTCGTCCGTGGTGACCGGCGGCATGCTGCCCACCTGGTGCATCAGCCAGTACTCCTCGGTGGTGTGGCAGACGAGGAGGTCGACGGGGTGGGCCGCGCCGTCGGAGGTCGGGGCCTCGACCGGGTCCCGGCTCAGCAGCACGCCGTCGAGGACGGGGCCGTAGAGGACGGTGTCGTAGTGGAGGAAACCGGAGTCCGGATCGTCGGCGTACCGCGCCACCACCCGGTCCGACGCCTCGACGAGAGCGCCGGGGATCGCGGAGAGCAGTCCTTCGGCGGTGGGGGCGACACCCGCGGCCTCGGCCACCTCGCGGGCCAGGCGCTCGGCGAGCTCCTGCGGGAAGAACGCGTCGGGGACGCTGTGGGCGATGGCTCGGTGGAAGAGTCCGTCGGCCCGCGCGCTGCTCATCAGGCAGGCGATCGAGCCGCCGCCTGCGGACTGACCGGCCACCGTGACGTTGTCGGGGTCGCCGCCGAAGGCGGAGATGTTGTCGCGGACCCACTGCAGCGCGGCGATCTGGTCGAGCAGTCCCCGGTTGTCGGGGAGGCCGGGGACATGGCCGAACCCCTCGAATCCGAGGCGGTAGTTGCACGTCACCACGGTGAGTCCGGCGCGCGCCAGGGCGGTCCCGTCGTAGTCGGGCTGGGCGGACGAGCCGAAGGTGTAGGCGCCGCCGTGGATCCAGAAGAGCACGGGCTGCGGCTGCGAGGTGTCCGCCGTGGACCAGATGTTGAGGGTGAGGACGTCCTCCTGGTCCGCGCGCCAGACGGGGGCGCCCGGGAGCTCCGCCGACTGTGGCACCACCGGCCCGAAGCCGGTGCAGTCGCGTACTCCGTCCCAGGCCTCGGCGGGCATCGGCTCCCGGAAGCGGCCGGCTCCGAACGGCGGTGCGGCATAGGGGATGCCCAGGGTGACGCGCAACCCGTCGACGACCGTGCCCCGCACCGATCCCTGCTTCGTCACCACGATGTCCTCGGCGGCACGCGCACGCACAGGCGGAACTCCCCCTCTTGGTCGTCGCCGGTGTCTCCGCGCGACAGGACACCCTCGCACGGGGCCGGGGGCCGGGCAATCGGATAAAGATCATTCCGGGGCGGCGGTGTCCGGCGCGGCAGGATCGCCGTCCAGGGGCTGTTCGGCCCAGATCACCTTGCCCTCCCCTGTGTAGCGGACGCCCCAGCGCCGGGTGAACTGCGAGATCAGGAAGAGGCCGCGTCCGCCCTCGTCGGTGGTGCGCGCGTGGCGGAGATGAGGGGAGGTGCTGCTGGCGTCGAAGACCTCACAGATCAGGGTGCGTTCGAGGATGAGGCGCAGTCGGATCGGTCCCGAGGCGTGGCGAATGGCGTTGGTGACCAGTTCACTGACGACGAGTTCGGTGGTGAAGGCGAGCTCCTCCAGCCCCCACGCGGCCAACTGGCGTGCGGTCATCACCCGGGCGCGGGCCACGACGGCCGGTTCGGCGGGCAGTTCCCACACGGCGACCTGCCCGGCCGCCAGGCTGCGGGTCCTGACCAGCAGGAGGGCCGCGTCGTCGGTGTAGGGCCTGCTGGGCGCCAGTTCGTCGACGACGCTGCGGCAGAGTTCGTCCAGCGGCAGGTCCCGCGACCGCAGGACGCGGCCCAGTCCTTCCTTGCCCGCGCCGGGCACGGCGATCAGGCCCTCGGTGTAGAGAGCCAGCACGGTGCCCTCCGCCAGGGGCAGTTCGACGGACTCGAACGGCAGCCCTCCGATGCCGAGGGCCGGGCCGGGCGGCAGTGCGGGAAAGTCGATGGTTCCGTCCGGAGCGACGACGGCGGGCGCGAGGTGACCGGCGCTCGCGAGTTCGCAGCGCAGGCTGACGGGGTCGTAGACCGCGTACAGGCAACTGGCGCCGACCGCCCCGAGGTTGGCCTCGCCGCCGATGCCGGCCTCCCGCCCCTCCCGTGTCGCCTGGAGGACGAGGTCGTCCAGGTGGGCGAGGAGTTCCTCGGGCGACAGGTCGAGGTCCGCGAGGGTCCGGACGGCCGTACGGAGCTGGCCCATGGTCGCGGCGGCCTCGATGCCGTGCCCGGGCACCTCACCGACGACGAGGGCGACGCGGGCTCCCGAGAGCGGGATGACGTCGAACCAGTCGCCGCCGAGGCCGGAGAGTTCGTCGGCGGGACGGTAGAAGGAGGCCGCGTCGACGGCTTCCTGCTGCGGTACGCCGTGCGGAAGGAGGCTGCGCTGGAGGACGAGCGCGGCGGCCCGCTCGCGGGCGTAACGGCGGGCGTTGTCCAGGCAGACGGCGGCGCGGGCGACGAGCCCTTCGGCGAGCCGCAGGTCGTCCTCGTCGAACACCTCGTCCCGCCGCGAGCGGAAGAACGTGGCCACGCCGAGGGTGACGCCCGGGGCGAGGATCGGCACGACCATGGCCGTGTGCGCCAGGGGGTCGGTGGACGGCCGTCGGGCGGCGTCGGCGGACGGGGGCCGCGCCGGCTCCGCCGGCGTGGACGGTACGGGTTCGGCGGAGGGGGGCTCCGCAGGCTCGGCGGGGGCGGTGCGTACGGCGTCGGCGGACGGGGGCTCCGCCGGCGCGGCCGTCGTGGCCTCCCCAGGGCTCGCGGTCGCGACCGGTCCCGTACTGTCGCGGAGTTCCGGCCCCGTGGCCGGAAGGGCCGACTCCCTGCCGGCGGCGTCCAGCCGGGCGGCGATCCAGGACCGGCCGTGGGCCAGGCAGCCGATCTGAGGGGACGACGGCAGGTAGGCGGCCTCCTTCCCCGGCTCCACCACCGCCTCGGAGGCGCCCGCGCACGCCATCTGGGCCCCCGCGCGCACCAGGCGCACGGCCTTGGCACCGGCGGTCAACCCCGGCGACGGCTCGGCGCCCCGGATCACGGAGTCCAGCAGGTCGACGGCGACGAAGTCGGCGAGGCCGGGCACCGCCACGTCGGCGAGGTCCTGGGCGGTCCCCATGACGTCCAGGCTGCGGCCGATGTGTTCGCTGGCCAGCGCCATCAGGGCGAGCCTGAGGCGCGCGCGGTAGCGCTCGGTGATGTCGACGACCGCGTAGCAGACCCCTAGGGGGCGGCCGTCGTCGTCCTCGAGCCGGATGAACGACATGGAATGGGCGTGGTCCCGGCCCGGAACGGCCCGGGTGCGGCCCACGTGTTCGTACCCCGTGACCGGTTCACCGGTCTCGAGGACCTGGCGCATCTTCGACTCGACGAGCTCCGCGTTGAGGCCGGGCTGGATCTCCGCGAGCCGTCGGCCGCGGCGCTCGTCGGCGCGGCCTCCGCCGAAGTGCTCCAGCGCGGTGTTGGACCATAGGCAGCGCAGTTCGGTGTCGACCAGCGCGAGCCCGACGGGGGCCTCGGTGACCATCCGTTCCAGCAGGGCGGGCCCCATGGTCCACTGGCGGGACCGTGCCGCTCCGGCGGCCACGGCCAGCCAGCGCGCCGGTGTCGCGTCCTCGGGCAGGGGCAGCAGGGTGGCGTCGACGGCGATGTCACGGCCGTCACGGTGACGTGCCAGGAGGACACCCGACCAGCCGCCGTCCGTTGTGCAGCGCTCCACGATGGCGGGCAGGCGTGCGACCTCGATCGGCGCGAGCAGGGACTCGACGTGCCTGCCCCGCAACTCCTCGGGCGA
Source organism: Streptomyces sp. NPDC056222 (assembly GCF_042264065.1). Taxonomy (NCBI): domain Bacteria; kingdom Bacillati; phylum Actinomycetota; class Actinomycetes; order Kitasatosporales; family Streptomycetaceae; genus Streptomyces; species Streptomyces sp. NPDC056222. Next base: position 38,294 of record NZ_JBHJTL010000014.1, read on the forward strand.
GTGGCCCAGGAGCCGTTCCGCGGCGTGCGGGCGGCCGACGACGACCCCGCCCTCGTCGAAGAGGAGGACGACGGAGTCCGCGACGCCGAACGCCGGCGCCTGTCCGGTGGTGTCTGTGTCCTCGGGTCTCCCCACGGCCGTCGGCTCCGTTCTCGGCTCCCACCCTGCTTTTCCCTTTTATCACACTGTGCACTCTTCTTTCCGGGCACTGCGCTGCCGTCACCCCTTCGGCGGACGGGCCGGGTTCCCGCGCCGCCGGAGGGGTTAGTCAGCACTCAAGGACCGACGACCCGGAAGGCGGGCACGTGACTCGACCGAAGATCCTCGTGGTGGGCGCCGGCTTCGCCGGGGTCGCCTGCGTGCGTCGACTCGAGCGGCGGCTGACCGCGAGGGAGGCGCAGATCTCGCTGCTCACGCCGTTCTCGTACCAGCTGTATCTGCCCCTGCTCCCCCAGGTGGCGGCGGGGGTGCTGACACCGCAGTCGGTCGCGCTGTCACTGCGGCGGAGCGAGCGGCACCGAACCCGGATCATTCCGGGCGGCGCGGTCGGTGTGGACACGGCCGCGAAAGTCTGTGTCGTCCGGACGATCACGGGTGAGCTCGTGAACGAGACGTACGACCATCTGGTGCTGACGCCCGGCAGTGTGACGCGGACCTTCGACATCCCCGGTCTGAGCGAGCACGCGCGGGGGATGAAGACGCTCGCCGAGGCGGTGTACATCCGCGACCATGTGATCGCCCAGCTCGATCTCGCCGACGCGGGCCAGGACGAGGCCGAGCGGGCGGCGCGGCTGCGGTTCGTCGTGGTGGGCGGCGGATACGCGGGGACCGAGACGGCCGCGTGCCTGCAGCGGCTCACGCACAACGCGGTCAAGCGGTATCCGCGCCTGGATCCGAAGCAGATCAAGTGGCATCTGGTGGACCTCGCCCCGAAGCTCATGCCGGAACTCGGCGACAGGCTCGGGGGCGCGGCCATGGAGATCCTGCGCCGACGCGGGATCGAGGTCTCGCTCGGCGTCTCGGTCGCCTCCGTCGACGACGACGCGGTGACGCTCACCGACGGGCGGGTGCTGCCGAGCCGGACCCTGATCTGGACGGCCGGGGTGGCCGCCAGCCCGCTGATCGGCACACTGGGCGCGGAGACGCTGCGGGGCCGCCTCGTGGTGACACCGGACATGGTCGTGCCCGGGCTGGACGGGGTGCACGCCCTGGGCGACGCCGCGGCCGTACCGGACCTGGCCAGGAACGAGGAGGGGGCGATCTGCCCGCCGACCGCGCAGCACGCCCACCGTCAGGGCAAGCAGGTCGCCGACAACATCGTGGCGACCCTCCGGGGCGAGCAGACGTACCCCTACTTCCATCGGGATCTCGGTCTGGTCGTGGATCTGGGCGGGCGGGACGCCGTCTCGAAGCCGCTCGGCGTGGAGCTGCACGGGACGCCCGCCCAGGCGGTCGCCCGCGCGTACCACTGGGCGGCGCTGCGAACCCAGGTGGCGAAGACGCGTGTGATGACGAACTGGCTGCTCAACGCCGTGGCCGGCGACGACTTCGTGCGTACGGGGTTCCTGGCGTCCCGGTCCGGGACGCTGGCCGACTTCGAGTACACCGATGCCTACCTCACCCCCGAACAGGTCCGGGAGCACACCTCGGCTCTGCGGTCTCAGGGCTGAGGCCCCGGCGCCGGTGGGTCAGAGCCAGCCGTTGCGGCGGAAGCTGCGGTGGAGGAGGACGCAGGCGGTGGCCATCGCGGCGACGACGATCGGGTAGCCGTAGGTCCAGCGGAGTTCCGGCATGTGCTCGAAGTTCATCCCGTACACCCCGCAGACCATCGTCGGGACGGCGATGATCGCCGCCCATGCCGTGATCTTGCGCATGTCCTCGTTCTGGGCGACGGTCACCTGCGCCAGATGTGCCTGGAGGATCGAGTCGAGCAGGGCGTCGAAGGACGTGATCTGTTCCGTGACCCGCGAGAGGTGGTCGGCGACGTCGCGGAAGTACGGCTGTATGTCCGGGCCGACGAGCGCCAGCGGCTGCGCGGCGAGGGCCTGCAGCGGGCGGTCGAGGGGGGTCACCGCCCGCTTGAGTTCGAGCAGTTCCCGCTTCAGCTGATAGACGCGACCGGCGTCGCCGCGGGACGACTGCTCGCTGAAGACGGCCGTCTCGACCGCGTCGATGTCGTTCTGCACGGCGTCGGCGACCGCGAGGTAGTCGTCCACCACGTGGTCGGCGATGGCGTGCAGAACCGCTGCGGGACCCTTGGCCAGCTGTTCGGGCTCCGCCTCCAGCGCTTCGCGCAGCGGGCCGAGCGAGCCGTGCCTGCCGTGCCTGACGGTGATGACGAAGTCGGAACCCGTGAAGACCATGAGCTCGCCGGTGTCGACGACCTCGCTGGTCGCGGTGAGCTCTTCGTGCTCGACGTAGCGGACCGTCTTGAACACGGCGAAGAGCGTCTGGTCGTACCGCTCCACCTTCGGCCGCTGATGGGCGTGTACGGCGTCCTCGACGGCCAGCGGATGCAGCCCGAAGAGCTCGGCGAGTCCGGCGAACTCCTCGACGGACGGCTCGTGCAGCCCGATCCAGACGAACCCGTCGCCGGACTTGCGTACCCGCCGGACCGCCTCCTCCGCGGGGCAGGGCCCCCGCTGCCGCGCCCCGTCCTCGTACACCACACAGTTGACGACCGCGGTCCCCAGCGGCGAGCGCGCAGGGTGGCTGAGGTCGACGGTGCGACGGTAGGCGCGGCGGACGGTGCGCCGGAGGTTGCGGATGATGGGCACGTGGGGCTCCTCGGGACGATCAGCGGTCAGTGTGCCATCCACCGGCTGTGAGCGGGACTCCTGACAAATGTCACAGGGTTCCTGTGCACAAGATCCTCCCGGGGGTGGAGGTCGGGCCGAGCGCGCGGGCCGAGGATGAATCCACCGCATTCGAACGAGGGAAGCAGGATCCACCCATGTCTTCGTCCCGCAGGGCCCGACTTTCGTCCGTCGCCGCGGCCACCCTGATAGCACTCTCCGCCTCGGCGTTACCGGCACAGGCCGTCGCCGCCGAGCCCGGCTCCGCCACGGCCGCGTCCCCCGTCGCGGCGGCCCTCCCCGGCCACGGTCTCGACCGAGCGGCGCTGCGCGGCTCGCTCGACGCCTTCCACAAGGCGGGGATGTACGGCGCCTATTCGGCGGTCCGCGACGGTTCCGCGCAGTGGCGGGGCGCCACCGGTTTCGCCGACGTCGACACCCGTCGGCCCGCGCGGCCGGACCTCGAGCACCGGGTCGGCAGCATCACCAAGACCTTCACGGCCGTCGCCGTCCTCCAGCAGGTCGGGGCCGGACGCATCGACCTGGACGCTCCCGTCGGCCGCTACCTTCCGGACGTCGTGCCCGGCGAGCGGGGCCGCCAGGTGACCGTGCGGATGCTGCTCAACCACACCAGCGGCATCGCCGACTACGTCCTGCCCGCCTTCCCCGGCATCCTCGAGAACCCCGGCAAGACCCTCGACGAGAACCGGCTGCGGCACATCGCCCCCGAGGAACTCGCCCGCCTGGGACTCGCGGCCCCGCCCGTCGTGCAGCCCGGGAAGCACTCGTACTCCAACACCAACTACATCCTGGCCGGGATGATCCTGGAGCGGGTCACCGGGCAGAAGGCCGAGGCGTACATCACCCGGAACGTCATCCGCAAGGCCGGCCTGCGCCACACCTATTTCCCGCGTACCGCGTCCATCCAGGGACCGCACGCCAAGATGTACGAGTCGTTCTTCGGTCTCATCGACCCGCCCCGCGACTACAGCGACTACGACATGTCGTGGGCCGGCACGGCCGGCGCCCTCGTCTCGACGACGGGCGACCTCAACGACTTCTACCGCGCGCTGCTGAAGGGGCGGCTGCTCGGCGCGGCCGAGCTGCGCGCGATGAAGACCACCGTCCCTGCGTACGAGACGGAGCCGGGCGAGGAGTTGAGGATGGGCTACGGCCTGGGGATCTACACCCTCAAGATGCCCAGCGGCGGCTGGTACTGGGGGCATGACGGAGGTGTCTTCGGCGCCGGTACATGGGCCCTGTCCACCGAGGACGGCCGTCGTCAGGTCGCCATCGGCTACAACCTCATGAAGTACCAGCGCTTCGACGACCAGGGCCGTCCGCTGCCGGACCCCGTCACCGACGCGCTGCGCGCCCACGTCGACGGGGCCCTGTCCGGCGCCCCCGCGCCCGCCCGCGGTGACGCTCCCGCGCCCGCCCGCGGTGACGCTCCCGCGTCCGCCCGTGGTGTCGCGCCTCAGCGTGCCGAGGCGCTGCCCGGTCTGCCGATCGGCCCGGACGCCATACACCAGGCGTCCCTCCGGTAGACGCGCCCACTCCCTCCGAGAGTCCCGGTTCCCGGCCGCCCCCCGGCGGCCGGGAACCGGCGTCAGCGGGACTGCAGGGCATCCAGGGCGACGGCCTGCGCTATCGCCAGGCGGCGATCGAGGTGCGCGTCGCCGATCTCCAGCACGTAGCGGTCCCGCAGGCCGAACTGCTTGTTCACCGACATGACCGGACGGCCGTCTGCCGCGAAGTCGAAGTGGTACGGCCAGGCGAACGGCAGCACGTCGACGAACGGGATCAGGTCCCAGACCCTGCGGACGACGGCCACGGTCATGTTGCGCTCCACACCGGTGGTCTCGGCACCGGCGCCCTCCTGGTTCATGTGCCAGGTGCTGCGCAGCAGGGAGGCGGCGAAGTTCTTGCGGAGCGTGCCGACGGGGCTGCCCGAGGCGGCGCGTATGTCGTAGGTCGCGCCGAGATCCACGATCTGCCGGGCTTGGAAGGTGAAGAGGACCTGCCGCTGGGACTCGTCCGTGTAGAAGGTGATCTGCTCCTTGAGGGCCATCCTCTTCTGGTGGGCGAACGCGACGACCTCCCCGTCGGCGCCGTCGGGTCCTGCCGCGTGAACCACATATCGATTGGCCATGGGCGTGAGCTTCTGGCGGATGTGGAAGCGGTGCTGCGACTGCTCGAGACCCACGGTGCACTCCACGTTCGTCGTTGACTTCACGACGATGATCGCGGCCGGCCCGAGGCCGCCGCAGTCATCGAAAGTCGTTTCCCACGACGACGAACGGATGGCGTGATCCCGGTGGACGGGACGGGAGCGGGGCCGGCGCCCCGTCCACCGGGCGGGGGTCAGCCCTGGGAGGCCGCCAGGAGTGCGTCGGAGGTGATGAGGGCGGTCGAGCCCGGGGCCGTACAGGCGTAGGCGCCGGCCACCGCGCCGAGGCGGGCGCAGTCCAGCACGTCCCGGCCGGCGAGCTTGCCGTAGAGGAAGCCGCTGACGAACGCGTCACCCGCGCCGTTGGAGTCGACGACGGGTGTGGGCGGGGCGACTGCCGGGACGTGGCGCGGGGTGGGGTCGCCGTCCCGGGTGAGGACGTACGAGCCGTCGGCGCCCGCCGTGGCGACCACGGTCTGCGCGCGGCCCTCGCTCAGGATCTCCCGCATCAGGTCCGGGGTTCGCTCGCCCGGCCCCTCGGCGCTGAAGAAGACGAGATCGGAGCGGAGGGCGAACTCCCGGTGGTGCTCTGCGAGCCCGTCCCAGTCGTGGACATCGGTGGAGACGGGTACGCCCAGAGCCTCGATGTCGTCGTAGAGGAAGCGCGTGAAGTTCATGATGGACAGGTGTGCGTGGCGCGTGCGCCGCAGCCGGGGCAGGTAGAACTCCCGGGGCATCCGCAGGTCGGCAGGGTCCCTGGCGTCGTAGAACGACATCCGGCGCCCTGTCACGTCCACGAGGTTGACCGCGCGGCGTGTGCCGGCGGGCGAGATCACGGGGGCGAACTCGACGTCCCCCTCGGCCATGCGCGCACGGACGAGTGCCCCGATCCCGTCGTCGCCGATGCAGTCCAGCAGGGCGACCTCGAGGCCGAGGGCGCGAGTGCCGAGGGCCACGTTTCCCCCGGTGTGCCCGGCCCATTCCTCGATCGGACCGACCTGGACCGAGTCGGCGAGCGGGACGGGCAGGGCGTCGACCCGGATCACGGTGTCCACGCCGCTGCCACCGAACACCAAGACGTCGTACTGCGCCTCTTGTTGACTCATGGTTCCGCCTCTCAGGTCCCGCCGCGGACCAGTATGGCCGGACCCGAGGTACGGATGTGATCGGAGAAGCGCAACCGCGAGACCGCGCGGGTGAGCCTCACGGTCTCAGGACCGCGCACCGGTCACTCGCCGGCGTCGCCGCCGCGGTCGAGGCTCGAGTTGCTGTTCGTGCGGCCCGAGCGGCGTACCAGTTGGCCGGCCGCCAGGGTCACGGTGGCCACACCGCGCACCCAGCGCGGGCCGCCTCGCGCCGCCCACACGACACAGACGCACCCTCCGACGGCGAGCACGAGGACGCCGGACAGGATGAGCAGAGCCATGCGCCTCCCCCTTCCTATTGTTGCGGTCCTGGTCATCCTCTCATCGGTGGACGGGCCGTCGGAGAGCCCCTCGGCACCGTCAGTCCTGGTAGTCCGGGCAGGTCCGGTCCAGGAGGCGGAGCATGGCCGCCCATGCCAGTTCGTACGCGTCGTCGTCCTGGAAGTCGGCCGTGGCCTCGCCCGTGAGTTGTCGGGCCGTGTACTCGCAGACTTCGGCGGGCGGTGTCACCAGGGGGCCGCCGCCGGCCTGGGCGGTGACCTGGATCTCGCAGGCCCGCTCCAGGTAGTACATGCGGAGGAAGGCCTGGGCGGCGGTCTCGCCGACGGTCAGCAGGCCGTGGTTGCGGAGGATCAGTGCCGGGTGGGGGCCGATGTCGGCGACGATGCGTCGCTGTTCGTCGAGGTTGAGGGCGACGCCCTCGTAGTCGTGGTAGCCCACGCGGTTGTGGAACTCCATCGACATCTGGTTGAGCGGGAGCAGCCCGTGCTCCTGCGCGGCGACGGCGCAGCCCGCCTTGGTGTGGGTGTGCAGGACGCAGTGCGCGTCGGCGCGGGCGGCGTGGATGGCGCTGTGGATGACGAAGCCGGCCGGGTTCACGGGGTACGGGGTCGGTTCGACGGGGTTCCCGGCCAGGTCGATCTTGACCAGGTTGGAGGCGGTGATCTCCTCGAAGAGCAGCCCGTAGGGGTTGATGAGGAAGTGGTGCTCGGGTCCGGGCAGCCGGAGGGAGATGTGGGTGAAGATCAGGTCGGTCATCCGGAAGTGGGCCACGAGCCGGTAGACGGCGGCGAGTTCGCGGCGCAGCCGGAGCTCCTCGGCGGTCCTCGTCGGCGTTGCGGTGGTCATGCGGCGGCTCCTTCGGGGGCTGCGGGGGCGGTCGGGACGACGACGGGGGCGGTCGCGGTCGGGTCCACGACGGGCGCGGGGGCGACGGTCGGGTCCACGACGGGGGTCAGCGGGCGGCCGGTGCGGTGCCAGGCGAGGACGTTCTCGGCGGGTCCGCACACATAGGCGCGGCGCGAGGTGTCGGACAGGAACGCGCTGTGGGGCGAGAGCTGGATGCGCGGGTGGGTGCGCAGCGGATCGTCGGCCTGGGGCGGTTCCACGGGGAAGACGTCGAGGGCTGCGCCCGCCAGCCGTCCGGTTTCGAGGGCCGTCAGCAGGGCTTCCGGGTCGACGAGTTCACCGCGTGCGACGTTGACGAGGAAGCCGCCGGGGCGCAGTCGCCCGAGCAGCTCTCCGTCGACGAGGCCGCGGGTGGCACGGGTGAGGGGGACGTGCAGGGAGACGACGTCGCTCGCGGCGGCGAGGGCGCCGAGGTCGTCGTACCGTGCGATGCCGGCCGGCCAGTGGGCCGGGGCGGCGTGCGGGTCGTACGCGGCGACCCGCCCGAAGACGGGGGCGGCGAGCGCCGCGAAGGAACGGGCTATCCGGCCGAGACCGACAAGGCCCAGGGTCAGTTCGCTCGCGCGGCGCGGCAGGTGGCGCTGCCCGGCGAAGTCGGCGTTCCAGCCGCCGGAGCGGACGACGGCGTCGGCCTGCGGGAGGCGACGTACGAGCGAGAGCGTGGAGGCGAGCGCATGGACGGCGACGTCCTCGGTCGCGGCGTCGGGGAGGTTGGCCACCCACAGTCCCCGGCGTCGAGCCTCGGTCGTGTCGACCATGTCGTATCCGGCGGACATGGTGGCGAGGATCCGCAGTCCGGGCAGCCGGTCGAGCAGGGCCGCGTCGATCCGCGCGTAGCCGACGATCAGGGCGACGGCGTCCGCGGCGATCCCGGCGATGGCGTCGGGGTCCCGCGTGCCGGCGACGCGCACCTCGAAGCCTGCCTCCTCCAGCAGACGGACGCCCGGTGCGGGGTCGAGGTCATCGGTGTCGGTGAAAACGGCGACGGGCTGGTTCACACCGCCCCCTTCTCGTTCGTGCGGCTGATTCGTCTGTTGACGACGACTCGAACTTACGATTCATCTGTCATGCTGTCCACCAGCGGATGCACCGGATGCCCCGTGACGCATGTCACGAACGCGGCCCAGCCGCGCGCCGGTACCCGAGAATGACTGCGGACCCGGGCCCGAACGCCGCCCCGGGCCATCGAGCCGAGGAGATCAGCGGGTGGATCTGGACCCCATCGACCTGGCCGTCGTCCGCGCCCTCCAGGACGACGGGCGGCTCGCCTACGAGACGCTCGCCCAGCGCGTCGGCCTGTCCCGGCCCGCCACACGCGCGCGGGTCCAACGACTGCTGGAGTCGGGCGCGGTCCGGGTCGTCGCGGTCGTCCATCCCTCGGTCCGCGGACTGACCGCGTCCGCCCATCTCTCGATCGACGTGGACGGGGCCGCGGAGCCGGTGGCCCGCGCGATCGCCGCCCTGCCGGAGGCACCCTTCGTCAGCCTGACGGCCGGACCGCGCGCCATCATGACCGAGCTGCGCACGGAGGGCTTCGACGCCCTCGAAAGGACCATCGAGCGCGTGCGGTCGACGCCCGGTGTCGCGGTGGTCGACACCCTGATCGGCACCCGCCACCTCAAGGATCCGTACCTACTGGCGGACGAGCCGACGGCCCCCGCTCCCGACGACACGGACCTGCGGATCCTCGACGCCCTCGAACAGGACGGCCGCCTCCCCTTCGCCGAACTCGCCGAGCGCGTCGGCCTCTCCCCCGGCGCCACCCGCGCCCGCACTCTGCGCCTCCTGGACGGAGGCGTGGTGAAGGTCCTCGCGCTCGTCCGCCCCGAACTGCTGGGCCTCGGGTACTTGTGCGGGTTCGCCGTCCGGATCGAGGGGGCGCGGGAGCCCGTGGCACGAGCCCTTGCCGGGTGGGAGCGCGTGACGTTCCTGTCGGCCTGCCTCGGGCGGGCCGAGCTGGTGGGCACGGTCACGGCGGAGTCCCTGGGAGCGGTGCGGGCGACCCTCGACGCGATCCGCGCCGAGCCGGGGGTGCGCGCGGTGGAGAGCTGGATCCATCTGGAGCTGGTCAAGGAGCGCTACGACCTGGGCGCGCCGACCTCGTGACACCGAGGGCGCCATCCGACCCCTCTCCCCCGCGACATCCCGCTCGCGCGCCCCGCCGCCTCCCGGCGTGGCGCCATCGGCGAGTGGTAATAATCCCGTTATGAGCGCAAAGTCCGTTGTCGTCGGTGTGGACGGGTCCGAACACAGTCACCGCGCCCTGGAGTGGGCACTGAGCACCGCACGCGAGATCGACGCACCGCTCGTGGTGGCACATGTGCGCTCCGACGCGCTTCAGCTCGGGGCCGCGCGCATCGCCTCACTCGGCGAGACCACCGAGATCCCCGACAGCGTCATCGACGGCGTCCGCCGGTGGATCGAGGAGCAAGGCACCAACGTGCCCGTACGGTACGAGTCGCTCGACGGCTCCGTGCCGGACGCCCTGCTGACCGAGGCCCGAACCGCACGCCTCCTGGTGACCGGCTCCCGCGGTCGCGGCGGCTTCGCGACGCTGCTCCTGGGCTCTTCCAGCCGGGCCCTCGCCTCACACGCACCCTGCCCGGTCGTCGTCGTGCCGCACGAGGCGCGGGACGCCTCGCTGGAGAGCGGCACGGAGGCGGGCAGGATCCTGCTCGGGCTCCATCCGGAGGAGACCTCCGACGAGGTCCTCGACTTCGCCTTCCACGCGGCCCGCCAACGGGGCGTGGCCCTGGAGGCGGTGACGGCATATCGGCTCCCACCTTCGCCGATCATGCTGGTCGGCCCGCCGGCACCGGCACTTCAAATGCCGCCACCCATCCCCGTGGACGAGACACCCGAGCTCGTCGAGGAGACCTCGCGGAACCAGGAGAAGCGGCTGCGGCCCTTCACCGAGCAGTACCCGGACGTCGAGGTCGTTCCCGTCGTCGTCCCGTCGGACGCGGCGGGCCGGCTCGTCGAGGGATCACGGAAGGCGGGGCTCGTGGTCGTGGGCCGCCACCACAGGCACCGGGTCCAGACACTGCTGATGGGATCGGTCGCCCACGCCGTCCTGCACCACGCCCATTGCCCGGTCGCGGTCGTCCCCCCGGCCGCTCCCGCGTCATCCTGAGCGACGAGGCCATCAAGCCCCGCACCAGGGACCCCTGACGGTTCGAAGGTTCGGTCGGCGATTCGAGAAAGCGCTTTCCGAAAGTACCGCGCAACCCATTGACGACACACAGCGGTAGCCCTAACTTCATGCGCACCGCACTTCGTACGTCATATATGAGACGCGATACACGAGATCTGAGAGCGCCCATGGCCTTCGCCCCGAGCCCGATACCCTCCCGCACCCAGTACGTCCTGGAGGCGATCAAGCACGACATCCTGACCGGAGGGCTGAGACCGGGCCAGGCTTTGGTGGAGACCGAACTCGCCGCTCGTTTCGGGGTGTCGAAGACCCCGGTGCGCGAGGCGCTGAAGACCCTCGCGGGCAGTGGACTCGTGGTGATGAGTCAGTACAAGGGCGCGACCGTCCGCATGGTCGACGCGGACATGGCGCGTGCCGTATACGACGTGCGTCTGCTTCTGGAGCCGGAGGCGGTACGGCGTACCGTCGCCTCCGCGGTCCCGCTCGACACGGCACGGGAGGCCCTGCACCGAGCTTCCGCGGCAGACGATCCAGCCGAACGGTCGCTGGCCAACCGGGACTTCCACCGGGCGCTCTACGTCCCGTGCGGCAATCCGCTGCTCGGCCGGATGCTCGACGAGGTCCGCGACCAGGCCGCTCTGGTCTCCACCGTGGCGTGGGCCGCCGTTCCCTCCTGGGAGCGGGAGGCCGCCGAGCACGAGGAGATCCTGCGCCTGGCCGTCGCCGGAGACGTCGACGGCGCCGGTCGGGCCGTCCACGACCACATCGCCTCGTTCGTCGAACGCGCCTTCCCGCAGGAGAGTGAGTGACCATGGCCTTCGAGTCCATGAAGGCCGCGCTGGCCGATGTCGTGGCCATCCCCGTGACCCCCTTCGCCGAGGACGGCTCCCTCGACACGGCCGCGCACCGCACGCTGCTGCGCCGGCTGCTCGACGGCGGCGTACGGACGCTCACGCCGAACGGCAACACCGGCGAGTTCTATGCCCTCACTCCCGAAGAGCGGCGCCTGGTAACGGAGTTGACCGTTCAGGAGGCGGGCGACCGTGCCACGGTCCTGGTGGGCGTCGGACACGACATTCCCACCGCGACCGAGGCCGCTCGGCACGCCCGTGACGCGGGTGCCGCGATGCTGATGGTCCATCAGCCCGTGCATCCGTACGTCTCCGAAAGCGGCTGGGTGGACTACCACCGAGCCATCGCCGACTCCGTACCCGAGCTCGGCATCGTCCCCTACATCCGCAACGCCCAGCTGAGCGGAGCACGTCTGGCCGAGCTCGGCGCCTTGTGCCCGAACGTCATCGGGGTGAAGTACGCCGTCCCGGACGCCTCCCGCTTCGCCGCCTTCTCCCGGGACGCGGGCCTCGACCGCTTCGTCTGGGTCGCGGGTCTCGCCGAGCCGTACGCACCGTCCTACTTCGCGAGCGGCGCGACGGGTTTCACCTCGGGCCTGGTCAATGTCGCCCCATCTGTGTCCCTGGAGATGCTCACGGCGCTGCGGGCGGGTGACTACCCGGCCGCGATGAAGGTGTGGGAACAGATCCGCCGCTTCGAGGAGCTGCGGGCCGCCCACTCCAGCGCCGACAACGTCACGGTCGTCAAGGAGGCGCTCGCCGTCCTCGGACTGTGCCGTCGTGATGTCCGTCCGCCCTCCCGTGAACTGCCCGAGTCCGAGCGGGCCGAGGTCGCCTCCATAGCCTCCGGGTGGCCGGCATGAGCCGTTCGCCCGAGGAGCTGCGCAGCCATCAGTGGTACGGCACGGACGGTCTGCGCTCGTTCAGCCACCGCGCCCGCACCCGTCAGCTCGGCTATCTCCCCGAGGAGCACCTCGGCAAGCCGGTCATCGCGATTCTCAACACCTGGTCGGACATCAACCCCTGCCACGTCCATCTGCGCGACCGCGCGCAGGCCGTGAAGCGGGGGGTGTGGCAGGCCGGCGGCTTCCCGCTCGAGTTCCCGGTCTCCACGCTCTCGGAGACCTTCCAGAAGCCGACCCCTATGCTCTACCGCAACCTTCTCGCCCTGGAGACCGAGGAGTTGCTGCGCTCCTACCCGGTGGACGGTGCGGTGCTGATGGGCGGGTGCGACAAGTCCACACCGGCGCTGCTCATGGGGGCGGCCAGCGTGGACCTGCCCACCGTCTTCCTGCCCGCGGGGCCGATGCTGCCGGGCCACTGGCGGGGGGAGACCCTCGGCTCCGGCACGGACATGTGGAAGTACTGGGACGACAAGCGGGCGGGTCTGATCGGCGACTGCGAGATGGCCGAGCTGGAGAGCGGTCTGGCCCGCTCCCCGGGTCACTGCATGACCATGGGGACCGCGTCCACGCTGACGGCCGCGGCCGAGACGCTCGGTGTGACCGTGCCGGGGGCGTCCTCGATCCCGGCGGTCGACTCGGGCCACGACCGGATGGCGGCCGCCTCCGGGATGCGGATCGTGGAACTCGTACGGCAGGACCTGCGGTTGTCACGGATCCTGACCCGCGAGGCGTACGAGGACGCGGTCGCGGCCGTCCTGGCCCTCGGTGGTTCGACGAACGCGGTCATCCATCTGATCGCGATGGCCGGGCGCTCGGGGGTGAAGCTCACCCTGGACGACTTCGACCGGATCGCCAGGACCGTGCCGGTGCTCGCCAATCTGCGGCCCGGCGGGCAGTACCTGATGGAGGACTTCCACTTCGCCGGCGGGATGCCCGCCTTCCTCTCCCGTCTGACGGATCTGCTCCATCTCGACCGGCCGACGGTCTCGCACGCCACGCTGCGGGAGCAGCTCGCCAGCGCCCTCGTTCACAACGACGAGGTGATCCGGGTACGGGAACGGCCGCTTGCGACCGAGGGCGGGGTCGCGGTGCTGCGTGGCAACCTGTGCCCGGACGGCGCGGTCATCAAGCACATCGCCGCCGAGCCCCACCTGCTCAAGCACACAGGTCCTGCGGTGGTCTTCGACGACTACCGCACGATGCAGCGAACCATCGACGACCCGGCACTCGGCATCACCGCCGACCATGTGCTGGTGCTGCGCGGTGCGGGCCCGAAGGGCGGTCCGGGGATGCCGGAGTACGGGATGCTGCCGATCCCCCGCCATCTCCTGGAGCAGGGGGTACGGGACATGGTGCGGATCTCCGACGCCCGGATGAGCGGCACGAGTTACGGCACGTGCGTATTGCATGTCGCACCCGAGTCGTATGTGGGCGGGCCGCTCGCGCTGGTGCGTACGGGGGACGTCATCACGCTCGACGTCGAGGCGAGGACGCTTCGTCTGGAGGTCTCGGACGAGGAGCTGGAGCAGCGCAGGCGGGCGTGGACGCCTCCACCCGCGCGGTACGAGCGCGGCTACGGCGCGCTCTACATGGAGCAGATCTCCCAGGCCGACACGGGCTGCGACTTCGAGTTCCTGGCCAGGCCGGGGACGACCCCGGACCCCTACGCCGGCTGATCCCGGCGGGCCGACCGCACCTCCCCCTCCGTACGCGTTCGGTATTTCGAACACTGTCTGCGAAGCGCTTCACGCCAAGATCGGAGCCGCCGTCATGGCCTCAGCTGTGACCTCACCATCCAAGGCCGCCAAGGCACCTGGGCGACGCCGCACGGGAGCGACGCCACGCCGGCTGCCGTATCTCCTGATCGCCCCCGCGGGGCTGCTGATGCTGGGCTTCATCGCCTACCCGGTGCTCAGCGTCTTCTACTACAGCCTCCAGCACTACAACCCCACCAAGCCCTGGCGGAACGGCTACGCGGGCTTCGACAACTTCACGCGCATCTTCACCGAGGACCCGCACTTCTGGGGGACGCTGACCTTCTCGCTGAAGTGGGTCGCCGTCGAGGTGACCCTCCAGCTGCTGTTCGGGCTGGCGCTCGCCCTGATCGTCAATCAGACGTTCGTGGGCCGCGCGGTGGGCCGGGCCCTGGTCTTCTCGCCCTGGGCGGTCTCCGGCGTGCTGACCTCCGCGATCTGGGTGCTTCTCTACAACTCCCAGACGGGCATCACGCGTTACCTCGCGGACATGGGGATCGGCGAGTACGGCACGTCCTGGCTTTCGGACACCGCCACGGTCTTCCCTGCGGTGGTCGTCGCCGACCTGTGGCGCGGGGTCCCCTTCTTCGCGATCCTCATCCTCGCCGACCTCCAGTCCGTACCGAAGGACCTGTACGAGGCGGCCGAGGTCGACGGAGCGGGCCGGCTGCGGCAGTTCTTCCACATCACACTGCCACACCTGAAGGACGCGATCATCCTGTCCACGCTGCTGCGCGCGGTGTGGGAGTTCAACAACGTCGACCTGCTCTACACCCTGACGGGCGGCGGTCCCGCGGGCGAGACGACCACCCTGCCGCTGTACATCGCCAACACCAGTGTCGACGCCCACAACTTCGGTTACGCCTCCGCCCTCACGACGGTGGCGTTCGTGATCCTTCTCTTCTGTTCGATGGTCTATCTGCGCCTGAGCAAGTTCGGAGGCGAGAGCAAGTGACAGTCGAGGTCACCACCCCCGACACGGCCGCGGGCCCCTCGGCCCAGACGCCACCGCCGCCGGCCACGCCCCCGTCCGCGAGCCGCAGGCGGCGGCGCGCCTGGGACGAGGTCCCCCGCTGGCAGATCTACCTCCCGCTGGGCATCTATCTGCTCTTCACCCTCGTCCCCTTCTACTGGGTCCTGCTCTTCGCCGTCCGCCCGGCGGGCTCCACCTCGCTGGTGCCCTGGCCGATGACGACCGAGCACTTCGAGAAGGTGTGGAACGAGCGCAGCTTCGCGACCTTCTTCCAGAACAGCCTGCTCATCGGCCTGGCCACCCTGGTGACGACCACGGTCGTCGCGCTCGCCGGCGGCTACGCCCTGGCCCGCTTCGACTTCAAGCTCAAGAAGGGCTTCATGCTGGCCCTTCTGTGCTCCCAGTTCGTGCCGGGTGCGCTGCTGCTCGTGCCGCTGTTCCAGATCTTCGCCAATCTGCGGATGATCAACTCGCTGGGCAGCGTCATCATCGCGGAGACGGTCTTCCAGCTGCCCCTGTCGATGATCCTGATCAGCGGCTTCATCAAGAACGTGCCGTACTCGCTCGAGGAGGCGGCCTGGGTCGACGGCTGCAGCCGGTTCACGGCCTTCCGCATCGTCGTGCTCCCGCTGCTGCGGCCGGGCCTGGTGGCCGTCGGCTCCTTCGCCTTCGTCCACTCCTGGAACCACTTCCTCTTCGCGCTGATGTTCCTCAGCAGCCAGGACAAGCAGACCATCCCGGTCGGCCTCAACACGCTGATGGGCGCAGACAGCGTCGACCTCGGAGCGCTCGCCGCCGGCGGTGTGATCGCGGCCGTGCCGGTCGTCATCGTCTTCGCCTTCATCCAGAAGTGGCTGGTCACCGGCTTCAGCGCGGGGGCGGTGAAGGGATGAGCGAGGTACGCACCCCGCTGCCCGTGGTCCTCGCGGGGGCCCGCGGTCACGGCCGCTCGCACCTGGTCAACATCAACCGGCTCGAACGGCTCGGCCTGGTGCGCCTCGCGGGCGTCTGCGAGCTGCGCCCCCTGGACGCCGAGGAGCTGGACGGCTTCGGTACGCCGGAGCAGTCCTCCGACTTCGACGCGCTGCTCGCCTCCACCGGGGCACGGATCGCTGTCATCTGCACGCCGATCCAGACGCACACCGCCCTGGCGCTGACCGCTGCCCGGCACGGGGCCCATGTGCTCCTGGAGAAGCCGCCGGCCCCTTCGTACGCGGAGTTCCGCCGGATGGCGGACGGGGTCGCGAAGGCCGGTGTGGCCTGCCAGATCGGCTTCCAGTCGCTCGGCTCGCACGCCGTCCCCGCGATCCGCCGGCTCATCGAGGAGGGCGCCGTCGGTGAGCTCCTCGGCGTCGGAGGAGCCGGGGCATGGGTGCGGGACGAGGCGTATTTCCGGCGCGCCCCCTGGGCGGGGCACCGGCGCCTCGACGGCGTGGACGTGGTCGACGGGGCGCTCACCAACCCGCTCGCCCATGCCGTCGCCACCGCGCTCGCACTCGCGGGCAGCACCCGGGCGGAGGACGTCGAGCACATCGAGACGGAGCTGCTGCGCGCGAACGCCATCGAGTCCGACGACACCTCCAGCGTCCGGATCGTCACCGCGCAGGGCACGCAGGTCACGGTCGCGGCGACGCTCTGCGCCGAGACCGCCTCCGAGCCGTATGTGATCGTCCACGGCTCGCGCGGCCGAATCACGCTCTGGTACAAGGACGACCGGGTCCTGCTCCAGCGTGGTGGCCACGGCCCGGTGGAGACCGTCTACGGCCGCACCGATCTGCTGGAGAACCTGGTCGCCCATCTGACCGACGGCGAGGCGCTGTGCGTGCCGCCCGAGGAGACCGGCGCGTTCATGCGGGTCGTCGAGGCGATCCGTACCGCACCCGACCCCGTGGAGCTGCCGGGCGACTGCTGGCGCATCGAGCCGGGCGAGGGCGCATCCCGCCGAGTGGTCCCCGGTGTCGACGGGCTCGTCGCCGCGAGCGCCGACACCCTCAGCCTCTACTCCGAGCTCGCTCCCCCTTGGTCCCTGACCCCGAAGGCGGATGCCCGATGAACCAACCCATGGTGCTGCGCTGCGCCGGCCGCGCGGTCGCCCGCTACGTCCTGCGCCCCGACCTGGCGGCCGACCACTCCCCCCGTCCCTATCTGCACCCTGTCTCCACCCTGGCGGGTGCCAAGGTCACCGAGCAGTTGCCCGCAGACCATCCGCACCACCTGGGGGCGGGGGTCGCCGTCCCCGATGTCGCCGGGTTCAACTTCTGGGGCGGGCGCACCTTCGTCCGCGACCAGGGGCCGGTCGCGCTCGACAACCACGGCGTCCAGCGGCACGAGGGGTTCAAGCTCCGCGATCCGGACGGCTTCGTCGAGGAGCTGGTCTGGGTGGCCGGCGAGCGCACCCTGCTGCGGGAGCACCGGACCGTCTCGGCCACGGCGCTCACCGACTCCGCGTGGGCACTCGACTTCACCTTCTCCCTCGCCAATGTGTCGGGCGAGGAGCTGTCCATCGGCAGCCCCGCCACCAACGGGCGCCCCGGCGCCGCCTACGGCGGGTTCTTCTGGCGAGCACCCCTGGAGGGCGCCTCCCCCGAGGTGTTCGGCGCGGACGCGGAGGGCGAGCGGTCCGTCCACGGCCGGGCGGCCGACTGGGTCGCGCTCGCGGGCCAGGGCTGGACCCTGATCTTCGCCGGAGCCACGGAGGAGACCCGGCGCGACCCGTGGTTCGTGCGCGCCGCCGAGTATCCGGGTGTGGGCTCCTCCCTCGCCTTCGCCGACCGGCTGACGGTCACGGACGGTGCGGCGGTGGTACGGCGGGTGGTGACGGTCGTGGCCGACGGGCGGCTCGACCGGGACGCGGCCGCTGCCCTCGTGCGCAAGGCGGTGACGGCGTGACCGCGACCGCGCTGCCGACCGGGGACCTCGGCGACGGGACGTACCGCAATCCGATCCTGGCCGCCGACTGGTCCGACCCGGACGTGCTGCGGGTCGGCGAGGACTACTACCTCACCGCCTCCAGCTTCGGCCGGTCCCCCGGCCTTCCGCTCCTGCACTCCCGCGACCTGGTCAACTGGACGCTCGTCGGACATGCCCTGGACCGCCTGCTGCCGGAGGCCGCGTACGCCTCGCCCCGGCACGACGGCGGTGTGTGGGCGCCCTCGCTGCGCCACCACGACGGCCGGTTCTGGATCTTCTGGGGCGACCCGGACCACGGCATCTGGCAGTCCAACTCCCCTTCCGTGCGCGGAGAGTGGAGCATCCCGCAGCTCGTCAAGGCGGGTCGCGGCCTGATCGATCCGTGCCCCCTGTGGGACGAGGAGACCGGCGAGGCCTATCTCGTGCACGGCTGGGCGAAGTCCCGTTCGGGCGTCAACAACCGGCTGACCGGCCACCGGATGAGCCCCGACGGCAGTGGTCTCCTCGACGAGGGCAGGACGATCGTCGACGCCGACACGATCCCTGGGTGGTTCACCCTCGAAGGGCCCAAGCTGTACCGCCACGACGGCTGGTTCTGGATCCTCGCCCCGGCCGGCGGCGTGGCGACCGGCTGGCAGGGGGCGTTGCGGTCGCGTGACTTCTTCGGCCCGTACGAGGAACGGGTCGTCCTGGAGCAGGGCGACACCGACGTCAACGGCCCGCATCAGGGCGGCTGGGTGCGCACCCCCGGTGGCGAGGACTGGTTCGTGCACTTCCAGCAGTGCGGGGCGTACGGCCGGCTCGTCCACCTCCAGCCGATGCGCTGGGACGAGGACGGCTGGCCGGTGCTCGGGGACGCGGGCGCTCCCGTCCGCGTCCACACCAAGCCGGCGCTGCCGCCTCAGCCGGTCTCCGCGCCCGCGGTCGCCGACGACTTCCCGGGCGGGCGGTTCGGGCGCCAGTGGCAGTGGACCGCCAATCCCCGGGACGGCTGGGCCACCCAGCACGGGGGCGACGGACTGCGGCTGAACTGCGGTCGTACGGAGGGCATCGACGACCTCCGCACGATGCCGCACATCCTGACGCAGCGGCCGCCCGCGCACCCGGCCAGCGTCGAGGTCGAATTGCGGCTCGACAGCGAGGAGCCGGGCGCCCGGGCCGGCCTGGTGGTGCTCGGCGACGCCTACAGCTGGATCGGGCTGCACCGCGAGGCGGACGGCACGGTCCGTTTCGTGCACCGCTTCGCCCCTCTGAACGCCGACCGCGAGCGCGACGCGGCGTCGTCCCGGCCGGTCCCAAGCAGCCGCGTGAGGCTGCGGATCGACCTGCTGTCGGGGGCCCGCTGCCGCTTCTCGTACTCCGTCGACGACGGCGCCGAGGGCTCCGATGGCTTCGTGGTGAGCGGGCAGGTCTTCGCCGCCACGCCCTGGCGCTGGGTCGGCGCCCTGCTCGGTCTGTTCGCCGCCGCCCCTTCGGGCGCGGGCGGCCCGGCGGGCACGGCCGCGTTCACCTCGTTCCGTATCACCCCCTCCTGAACCCGCAACGCACGACATCCAAGAGAAGAGAGCCGACGATGACCATCTTCCGCGGCGGGCGGCGCAGAGCCGCCAGTGCCCTGGCCCTGTCGACCGTCCTCGCCCTGACCGCCACCGCCTGCGGTGACGACGGCAGCGGCGCGGCCGGCGACAAGGGAACCGAGGGATCGGGCAAGGGAAAGATCACCTTCTGGGACAACAACGGCGGCGTCCGCACCGATGTCTGGAAGGAGATCATCGCGGACTTCGAGAAGGCGAACCCCGACATCGACGTCGAGTACGTCGGGGTCGCGTCCAAGGAGGTCCAGTCGAAGTACGACACCGCGATCCAGGGCGGCGGCCTGCCGGACGTCGGTGGTGTCGGTGCGGCGATGCTCGCCGGGATCGCCGCGCAGAACGCGCTGGAGCCGCTGGACGCGCGGATCGCGTCCAGCTCGCTCAACGGCAAGCTCAACGCGGGCATGGTCGACAGCGTGAAGTCCGCGGGCGGTCAGGACAAGCTCTTCACGGTCCCGACCTCGGCGAGCAACGGTGTCCTCTACTACCGCACCGACCTGTTCAAGGCCGCCGGTCTCGAGGAGCCCGACACCTGGTCGAAGTTCTACGCGGCGGCCGACAAGCTGACCGCCAAGGACAAGAACAGGTTCGGCTACACGATCCGCGGCGGCGCCGGCTCCATCGCCCAGGCCCTGGACGCCATGTACGGCCAGAGCGGGATCACGAGCTTCTGGAACGGCGACACGACCACCGTCAACGATCCGAAGAACGTGGCGGCCCTGGAGAAGTACGTGGGGCTGTTCAAGAAGAACACCCCTGCGGCGGACGTCAACAACGACTTCACCAAGATGGTCGCCCAGTGGGACAGCGGCGAGATCGGGATGCTCAACCACAACCTGGGCTCGTACCAGGACCATGTGAAGGCGCTGGGCACCGAGAAGTTCCGCGGTATCCCGAACCCGACGACCGACGACGGCGCCCGGGTCATGGTGTCCAACCCGGTCGACGGTCTGGGGCTGTTCTCGTCGAGCAAGAACAAGGCGGCGGCCTGGAAGTTCATCGAGTTCGCCGCGTCGCACGCCTCCAACAGCAAGTGGAACGAGTCGGCCGGCGCGATCCCCGCCCACACCGAGGCCGCCGAGGACGCCTGGATCCAGAAGGCCGAGCCGACGAAGCTGGCCGCCGAGGTGCTGTTCAGCGGCAAGGCGACGATCATCCAGCTGCCGTACTACCTGCCCGACTGGAACACCATCTCCAAGGCCGACAACGAGCCCGGCTTCCAGAAGGTCCTGCTCGGAAAGGCCTCCGCCAAGGAGTTCCTGGACGGTCTGGCCGAGCAGCTGAACACGGCACAGGCCGAGTGGAAGTCGCAGAACAAGTGACCGTCGCCCGACGGCGGATCCTCACGGCCGGGGCGGGTCTCGTGCTCGCCCCGGTCCTCGCACCCACCGCTTACGCCGCCCCCTCCCGAGGAAAGCCCCGTATGCGCACCCTGTTCATCGCCGGCGACTCCACGGCCGCCCAGAAGTACGCCGACGCAGCACCCGAGACCGGCTGGGGCATGGCGCTCCCCTTCTTCCTGCACAAGGACGTGACGGTCGCCAACCACGCCATCAACGGCCGCAGCACGAAGAGCTTCATCGACGAGGGCCGGCTCGACGCGATCCTCGAGGTGATCCGGCCCGGCGACCTCCTTCTGATCCAGTTCGCCCACAACGACCAGAAGGACACCGACCCGACCCGCTACACCCAACCCTGGAGCACCTACCAGGACAACCTGCGCCAGTACGTCTCGGAGGCGCGGGAGCGCGGTGCGCGGCCCGTGCTCGCCACCTCCGTGGAACGACGAAAATTCGATGCCGACGGTACGGCGTTGCGGACGCTCGGGGACTACCCGGCCGCGATGCGGGAGGTCGCCCGGGACGAGGGCGTCGACCTCCTCGACATCCAGGAGCTGTCCCTGGCGCTGTGGCAGAAGCTCGGCCCGGAGACGACCAGGACGTACTTCAACTGGACGCCGGCCGAGCAGGACAACACCCATTTCAACCCGCCGGGGGCCATCGCCGTGGCGCGGCTGGTGGCGGCCGAGCTGCTGCACACCCGGGTGCTCGCACCGCGCGACACGCGCCGTATCGACGAAGAGATCCCCGGCGAGTGGATCACCTGGCCCGATTCCGAGGAGAGCTGAACGTGAGACGACACAAGAGCCTCTGGCTGGTGGGCGCGACCGCGCTCGTCCTGGGCGTCACGGGCCCGACGGGCGTCGCGCAGGCGGGGGGCGATCCCGCCCGTCAGACCCTGCCGGCCGGCGACGGCTGGGCTTCGGAGGGCGCGGGGACGAGCGGGGGCTCGGCGGCCGAGGCCTCGCGGGTCTTCACGGTCACGACCTGGGAGCAGCTCCGGGCCGCGCTCGCCGTTCCGGGGACCGCCCCGAGGATCGTGAAGATCGTCGGGACGCTGAACGCGACGGCGGCGGGATGCTCGGCCTTCGAGGCACCGGGCTACGACTTCGACCGCTATCTCGCGGACTACGACCCGGCGGTCTGGGGGTACGAGAATCCGGTGAGCGGCCCGCAGGAGGATCTGCGGGCGGCCTCCGCGACCAGCCAGGGCAAGGCGATCAAGGCGTACGTCCCCGCCAACACGACCGTCGT
This sequence comes from Streptomyces sp. NPDC056222, assembly GCF_042264065.1. Lineage (NCBI taxonomy): Bacteria > Bacillati > Actinomycetota > Actinomycetes > Kitasatosporales > Streptomycetaceae > Streptomyces > Streptomyces sp. NPDC056222. The sequence continues at coordinate 60,325 of NZ_JBHJTL010000014.1, forward strand.
CGGGGTCGGCAGGAAGGCCGGGATCGTCGGCGGCAGCCTGCAGATCCAGGGCGTCGACAATGTCGTGATCCGGAACCTGACCCTGGAGAGCCCGCTCGACTGCTTCCCGCAGTGGGACCCCACCGACGGTGCGACCGGCGCATGGAACTCCGAGTACGACAGCATGGTCGTCCACGGCTCCACGCACGTCTGGATCGACCACAACACGTTCACCGACGGCGCGCACCCGGACAGTTCGCTGCCGAGGTACTACGGCGAGGTCTACCAGCAGCACGACGGCGAGCTGGACATCGTGCGCGGCGCGGATCTGGTGACCGTGTCCTGGAACGTCTTCGCCGACCACGACAAGACGCTGATGATCGGCAACAGCGACAGCGCGGGCGCCACCGACCGCGACAAGCTCCGGGTCACCCTGCACCACAACCTCTTCAAGAACGTGATCGAGCGGGCGCCCCGGGTCCGTTTCGGCAAGGTCGACGTGTACAACAACCACTTCGTGGTGCCGGCCTCCGGCTACGCGTACAGCCTCGGGGTCGGCCAGGAGTCCCAACTCGTCGCCGAGAAGAACGCGTTCACGGTGCCCGTGGGCGTCGGCGTGGGGACGATCCTGAAGAAGTGGAAGGACGCCCCGGTCACGACGGTGGGGAACCTCGTGAACGGCCGGCCCGTCGATCTGCTCGCGGTCCACAACGCGGAGTTCCCGGGCGAGATCCTGCGCGACGGAGCCGGCTGGACTCCGGTGCTGCGCGGCCGGGTCGACGCCCCGCGGGCCCTGCCCGGCCTGGTCGACCACCGCGCCGGCGCGGGCCGGATCTGCTGACCGGAGGCGGGGCGGCCCCCCGTGGCCACCCGTCCGGCCCGTCGCCCCGCCTCCCGCTCCATCCCCCCTCTTCTTTCGCACCCTCGATGAAGGAGCTCTTTGCCATGCCTCCGCCCAGTCGTCGTGCGCTGCTGACAGCGGGCACAGCGGCGGCGCTGTCCCTCGCCGTCGCCGCCGCCCCCACGGCCGCCGCCGCCCGTTCCGCGGGCCCGTTCGGCCGCTTCGGCTCGCCCTCCCGGCGGCTCACCGAGCGCACCTTGTACGTCCACCCCGGTGGGCTCGGCGACCACACGAGCGTCCAGGCCGCGGTGTCCGCGGCGAGCGGCTCCGGCCGGACGGTCGTCATCGCCCCCGGCACGTACCGCGAGACGGTCACGTTCGGCGCGGCCGCGACCGGCATGACGTGGATCGGGGCGAGCGAGGACCCCCGCGACGTGGTCGTCGTGTACGACAACGCGGCCGGCACGGTCCGCCCCGACGGCACGACGTACGGCACCTCCGGTTCGGCCACGACCACCGTCCAGGCGGACGGCTTCGCCGCCCGTTGGATCACCTTCGCCAACGACTTCCTCCGCACCGACCTCCCCGGGAACCCCGGTACCCAGGCGGTGGCGATCAAGGTGCAGGGCGACCGGTCGTCCTTCCTGCACTGCCGGTTCCTCGGCCACCAGGACACGCTGTACGCCGACTCGATGTCCCTGGCCGCCGTCGCCCGCCAGTACTTCGCCCACTGCTATGTCGAGGGTGACGTCGACTTCGTCTTCGGCCGCGCCCGTGCGGTGTTCGAGCACTGCCACTTCCGTACGCTGCTGCGCAGCGATCTCGCCTCCGCACCGCACGGTTTCGTCTTCGCCCCGTCCACCGCCGGCGCCAACCCGTACGGTTTCCTGGCCGCCCGCTGCCGGGTGACGAGCCGGGCACCTGACGGCTACTACAAGCTGGCCCGCCCGTGGGTGCCGAGCTCGGACCCCACCGCCTGGCCCGCGCTCGTGGTCCGCGACAGCGTCCTGGGGCCGGGCATCCACGCCGTCGCTCCGTACGCGAACATGCGCGACGCCCATCCGTGGCAGGCCCAGCGGTTCGCCGAGTACCGCAACACGGGCCCCGGCGCGGCGATCACCGTCCCGGAGAACCGGCCCCAGCTCACGGCGGTGCAGGCCGAGTCGGCGACCGCGTCGGCGTATCTGGGCGACTGGACGCCCGGGCGGACCGGGTCGACCACGGTCGTTCGACGATGAACTGACGGTCGGTGAACGTGCCGGAGACGGACCGACCGTCGCGCTCGGCACAGTGACGTGGGGAGGGGCTCTCCGGCGGGTGCCCCTCCCCGCTTGTCGTTCCCGGAGGCCCTGTCGCCGCCGGTGGTGATCGGTTGCCGGTCAGCCGGCGAACGGGGTGGCGTGCAGTCCTTCACCGATGCCGGGCAGGACGAGCAGCGAGCCGGCGTCCGGCTCGGGCTCCCGCAGGCCCGTGCGGGCCGTGGTGACGTACAGATCGCGCAGTCCGGGGCCACCGAACGCGCAGGCGGTCGGTCGGACCACGGGAAGCGGAATGATCCGGTCGAGCGTGCCGCGCGGGGTGTAGCGGCGCAGGGCTCCGCCGTCCCAGAGCGCGACCCAGACACAGCCTTCGGCGTCCACGGCGAGTCCGTCGGGGAAGCCCGCGCCCTCCTCGACGGTCGCGAACTCCCGGCGCTCGACCACGTGTCCGTCCTCGACACGCAGCACGTCCACGCGGCGGGTGGGGGTGTCGATGTAGTACGTGAGGGTGTGGTCGGGGCTCCAGCCGACGCCGTTGCTGATGGTGACCTTGTCGAGGAGGGTGGTCGTGGCGCCGTCGGGGGCTGTCCGGAAGAGGTTGCCGCCGCCGGCCTCCTCGTCGTAGCGCATGGTGCCGGCCCACAGGCTGCCGTCGGGGGCGACGGCGGCGTCGTTGCCGCGCCGTCCGGGTACGGGGTCGTGGCGGAGCCAGGAGAAGGCGCCGTCGGCGGAGTAGAGGCCGATGCCGTCCCGGAGGTTGGCGACGACTCCGCCGCCGGCGCGTGGTTTCACCGCCCCGATGTGCTGGTCGACGGCCAGGACGGAGCGGCGGCCGCTCGCCGGCTCGTAGGTGTGGACGCGGCGGCCGAGGATGTCGACCCAGAGGAGCCGCCCGCCGGCGGTGTCCCAGGTGGGCCCCTCGCCGAGTTCGGCGTCCTCGCGTACCGCGACCTCGGCCTTCACCGTCCGCCCCGGTGACCGAGACGCAGGGAGAGGTCGGCCGCTCCCTTCGCGGCGAGTTCGGCCAGTTCGCCCTCGCGCTGCACGCTCCAGCGGATCATGGGGGCGGAGATGGACAGGGCGGCGACGACCCGGCCCGCGCGGTCGCGCACGGGGGCCGCGACGCAGCTGACATCGGGGTTGGACTCTTGGTGCTCGCTCGCGGTCCCGCGCGCGCGGATCTCGGCGAGCGCGGCCCGCAGGGCATCCGGCTCGGTGATGCTGTCGGGGGTCATGCCGACCAGGTCTCGGCCCTCGATGCGGGCGTCGAGCTCGCCCTCGGGGAGGGCGGCGAGCAGCATCTTGCCGACGGCGGTGCAGTGGGCGGGCAGCCGGCGGCCCGCGGCCGAGACCATGCGGACGGCATGGGTGGAGTCGACCTTGGCGATGTAGATGACGTCCGTGTCCTCCAGGATGGCGACATGGACGGTCTCGTCGCAGGTCTCGGCGACCTCGCGGGCCACGTTCTGCCCTTCGGCGGCGAGGTCGAGCTGCTCGGCGTAGCGGCTGCCGAGCTGGTAGGTGCGGACGCCGAGGCGGTAGCGGCCCGGCTGTTCCGGTATGGGCACCAGGTAGGAGCGGGCGGTGAGGGTGGAGAGCAACTCGTGCGTGGTGGTGCGCGGGAGTTGGAGCCTGCGGGTGATCTCGGGGGCGGAGAGCGTTCCGTCGCCCTGCAGGAACAGCTCCAGAATGTCGAATGCTCTGGCCACCGCGGGAACGAGGCGTCCCATGACCATCACCCACCCCTCTTGTTCGATATTCCGACCGTTGATCGGTATGGCGAACGCAGGCTAGCGGTGGGGCCGTTCGTCGGGCAATGGCTGTGCGGGGCATTGACACCATGGCGGGCCGCAATTACGGTCACGCCACCATTTCGAACGTGTGACGAAATATCGAACAACTCCGGGAGCCAGCACCGTGCGCATCACGGGAATCACCACACATGTCGTCGGAACACCCTGGCGCAATCTCACCTACGTCCAGGTGCACACCGACGAGGGTCTGACCGGGGTCGGCGAGACCCGGATGCTGGGTCGTACCGACGCGCTCGTCGGGTACTTGCGCGAGGCCGAGGCCAACCACATCGCGGGCTCCGACCCGTTCGCGGTCGAGGACCTCGTCCGGCGGATGAAGTACGGCGACTACGGGCGGGCCGGCGAGATCGTCATGTCCGGCATAGCCGTGGTGGAGATGGCCTGCTGGGACATCAAGGGCAAGGCGCTCGGGGTCCCCGTCTGGCAGCTGCTCGGCGGCAAGGTGACGGACCGGGTCAAGGCGTACGCCAACGGCTGGTACACCACCGAGCGCACCCCGGAGGCGTATCACAAGGCGGCCCAGGAGGTCGTCGCCCGCGGCTACCGGGCGCTGAAGATCGACCCGTTCGGAACCGGCCACTTCGAACTGGACGCCGAGCAGTCGCGGTACGCGGTGTCGCTGATCGAGGCGGTCCGGGACGCGATCGGGCCCGACACCGAGCTGATGCTGGAGATGCACGGGCGGTTCTCGCCCGCCACGGCGGTGCGACTGGCGCGCGAGCTGGCGCCGTTCCGGCCGGCGTGGCTGGAGGAGCCGGTGCCGCCGGAGAACCTGAAGGCGCTGGAGAAGGTCGCCGCCAAGGTGGACCTGCCGATCGCGACCGGAGAGCGCATCCACGACCGGATCGAGTTCCGGGAGCTCTTCGAGTCGCAGGCGGTCGACATCGTCCAGCCGGACCTGGGACACATCGGCGGCATCCTGGAGACCCGCAAGCTCGCCGCCACCGCCGAGACCCACTACATGCTGGTGGCGCCGCACAATGTGGGCGGTTCGGTGCTCACCGCGGCCTCGCTGCAACTGGCCGCCTGCACACCGAACTTCAAGATCCTGGAGCACTTCAACGACTTCGCGGACGCCGAGATCAAGAAGGTCGTCCGCGGAGCCCCCCAGGTCGACCCGGAGACGGGCTGCTTCGAGGTGTCGCACGCCCCGGGGCTCGGGGTCGAGCTGGACGTGGACGCCGCGGCCGAATTCCCTCAGCAGCGCGCCCGGTTCGACCTGTGGGCCGAGGGCTGGGAGCGGAGGGACCCGAATTGACTCCTCCACCTCGTGAACGAGGTGAATTCCTAGCTCACTTCGCCTGACACCTAGCAGGTGGCAGGGCTTACAAGGTCAGCACTAGCCGGGTTGAGACCAGCCCGGGCGAGCATGACGCGGGCGGAGTTCTTGTCCCTGGGGGACACCGCTCCGCACACGGTGCACGTATACGTTCGTTCGGAAAGGGGCAGTGCATGCTTGGCTCTCGCTCCGCACTGCGCGCAATCCTTCGTGGTGTGCGCGGGATGGACCAGGTGCACGGCACGCCCGTGCTTACGGCCCATCTCGATCAAGGCGGTCTTGGCAGCGCCGATCGCGGCGTCTGCTGCCTTGCGGGCCATTGTGGACTTGGCAAGGAACTTCGGCCGAAAGTCTTCGACCGCGATGCGGTCGAAGTCCCGGACGACGGTCTTGGCCCACTTGCGGCAGGTGTCCTGTCGCTGTCGGGCGATCTTCTTGGACACCTTCGCCGCCGCCCTGCGGGCCTTGCGGTAGCCGGCGGTGTCGGGCCGGTTCTTAGGGGTACGTCGGCGGGCCATCATCCGCTGATAGCAGGCCAGCTTCGCCGCGACCGTCTTCCCGTGCTCGGGATGCGGCAGGTCGTGCGCGTCGGATGTGGTGGTCGCGGTCACCTTCACGCCCCAGTCCACACCGATCACCGAACCGGTTTCGGGAAGCGGCTCGGCTGGCGCGGCAGCGACGAACGAGGCGTACCAGTGGCCGAGGCCGTCCCGGTACACCCTCACCGACGTGGAGCCGGAAGGAAGGTCCCGCGACCACACCACGGTCAACACGATGCCGCCGGCCAGGTGCAGGCGGCCGTCCTTGATGCGAAAGCCGCGCCGGGTGTAGTTCAGCGTCGGCAGCGCGTCCCGCTTCCGCTTGACGTGGGGCATCCCCGCGCGCTGCCGCATCGGCAGCCGGGCCGTGATGTCCTTCATGGCCTTGGCCCGGGACTTCGCGAAGTCCCGGATGATCTGCTGCTGAGGGACAGACGCGCCTTCACGCAGCCACGTCATCGACTGCCGGGCATCGGTCAGCATCTTGTCGAGCTGTGCCGGCCCGCACGTCGCCTTCTTGCCCGTCGCCTTGTTGCAGGCGTGGACCCTGCGGGACATGGCCACGCACTCGTTCCACACCCACCGGCACCGCGCCCACTCACCCTCCAGACCAGCAAGCGCGGTGGACGACACCCGCAGCCGGAAGGTGTACCGGGAGCGCCCGGTCCCCTCAACCGTTCCTTGCGTCGTCATGAGCGCGACCTTAGCCCCGTCCACTGACAATCAATGAAAGTGCAGGTCATGGCGCATGAGGAGTGTACTCCGCCGCTTCGCGACTCCGCTCCACGGACCCGTCCCTCCTCTGTCTGAAGGCAGGGGCATCCTGGGAGAGATCCGGTGAGCGGCCCGCACGCCCCCGGAGTCAGCCGCGCGGTCGTGGTCTCAGGGCCCGGTGAACACCGGCTCGTGGAGCGGGAGATGCCCGAGCCCGGCCCCGGCGAGGTACGGGTGCGGGTCGCCGCCGCCGGGATCTGCATGAGCGACCGCGAGGTGTACGACGGGCACCGCGCGCCCGGCTACGTCCGCTACCCGGTCACCCCGGGACACGAGTGGGCCGGCACGGTGGAGGCCGTCGGGGCAGACGTCGATCCCGCCCTCGTGGGACGGGGCTGCGTCGCCGAGGGGTTTCGCGCCTGCGGGACCTGCGAGCGGTGCCGGTGCGGGGAGACCAGCCTGTGCACGGCGGGGTACGCGGAGACTGGCTTCACCGAGCCGGGCGCCTTCGCGGACCATCTGCTCGTGCCCGCAAGACTGTTGCACCTCTTGCCTCCCGGGGCCGACCTGCGCGCGGCCGCGCTCATCGAACCCGCGGCCGTGATCGCCGCCGCGGTACGGGTGGGGCGGCCGCGCCCCGGTGAGCGCGTCGCCGTCGTCGGCGCCGGCACGCTCGGGCTGCTCGCCGTCCAACTGCTCGCCGCGTCCTCGCCGGCCGAGCTGGTCGTGGTCGACCCTCGTGCGGCGCGTGGCGAGCAGGCGCTGGGGCACGGGGCGAGCGAGGCCTTGAGCCCCGAGGAGGCCGAGGGCGGGGCGCTCGGCCGCTTCGACCTGGTCGTGGAGACCGCCGGGGCGCCCTCCACGGCCGCCTCCTCCTGTCTCCTGGCGCGCAGGGGCGGCCGGGTCGTTCTGACCGGGATGTTCGCGGCCGGGGCGGCCGGTATCGACCCCGCGCATCTCTCGGTCAGCCAGCTGGAGATCCGCAGCGTCTTCGGGGCGCCGTCGGCCGCCTGGGCCGATGCCGTCCGCGCCTTCGCCCTGGGGCTGCTCGACCCCGCACCGCTGATCAGCCACGAGTTCCCACTGGAGCGTTTCGCGGAGGCTGTCGCGCTGGTCGGCGGCGGCGACCCGAAGACCGGCAAGGTGCTGCTGCGCCCCTGAGCCTCGCGGCCCGCCCACGCCCGCCGTTCGCACGCGCGTGAGCCGTACGGCGGTGCGGGAGCCCTGCGCCCCGTACCGCCGTGCACCCCATGAGCCGAACCCTGTCCGATATACCGAACAAAGGACGATCGTGACCGCTGCCTCCCCACCCCGGCGCCCCGGCGTCGACGCGCTCGCGCGGATCGGCCATCCGGTGCCACCGCTCGATCCCGCCGACGCCTCCCCCCACGCCTTCCCCGACGGCGGCACGTGGCGCACCGAGATCCCTTCCGTGGAGGGCCCGGAGGCGCTCGCCGTCGTCCTGAAGGAGAGCGCCCGGCTCGACCTCCCGGTGCACCGGATCAGTCAGGGCAGCGGTGTCTGGATGCTGTCCGACGCCGAGATCACCGAGATGGTGCAGGGCTGCGCCGAACGCTCCGTCGAGCTCTGCCTGTTCACCGGACCGCGCGGCATCTGGGACATCGGCGCCGCCACCCGTACCGACTCGGGCGGTGCCGGGCTGCGGGCCCGGGGCCACGACGCGCTCGCCGGATGCGTCGAGGACGCCCTGCGTGCCGCCGAGTTGGGGGTGCGCTGCCTGCTCGTCGCCGACGAGGGCGTGCTGTGGACGCTGCACCGGATGCGGGAGTCCGGCGCCCTGCCGGCCGACATCACGTTCAAGGCCTCGGCGCTCATCGGCCCCGTCAATCCCGCCTCGTACGCGGTGTACGAGCACCTCGGCGCGGACTCCCTCAACGTCCCCTCCGATCTCACCCTCGACCACCTCACCGAGATCCGCCGGGTCAGTCGCGCGCCCATGGACCTCTATGTGGAGGCCCCCGACGACCTCGGGGGGTACGTCCGGATGTACGAGGCGGCCGAGCTGATCCGGCGGGGCGCGCCGCTCTACCTCAAGTTCGGACTCAGCAAGTCCCCCGGCATCTACCCGTACGGCGCCCATCTGCGTGAGCACGCTCTCGCCACCGCCCGGGAACGCGTCCGGCGCGGACGGCTCGTGCTCGATCTGCTGGCCCGGCACGGAGCCGACGGCGGGATGTCGCCGCTCGGCTCCCGGCTGCCCGGCGACCTCCGCCGCTTCCCCGCCCCCGAAGGGAACTGACCCATGCCCACCCGCACTCTGCGCGCCGCCACGGCGGCCGCCCTGCTCTCCGTGCTCCTGGCCGGCGGCCTCACCGCCTGCGGCCAGGAGGCCCGCGGCGGCAGCCGCTACAAGCCCGACGCCGGCAAGGGCGGCACCATCGGACTCGCGATGCCGACCAAGGCCTCCGAGCGATGGATCGCCGACGGCGAGAACATGGCGAAGCAGTTCCGGAAGGCCGGCTACGACACCGATCTGCAGTACGGCGACGACAAGGTCGAGAACCAGATAGCCCAGATCGAGAACATGATCACCAAGGGCCGGCGGCTCCTGGTGATCGCCGCGATCGACGGCTCCGCGCTCACCGAGGTGCTGCAGCGCGCCCACGACGCCGGCATCCCCGTGATCTCGTACGACCGCCTCATCATGGGCACCGAGAACGTGGACTACTACGCGTCCTTCGACAACGAGCGGGTCGGCGAGCTGGAGGCGACGTACATCGTCGAGCGGCTGAAGCTCGGCGCACCGGCGAAGAACTCCGGCAAGCCGTACGACATCGAGCTGTTCGCGGGCTCTCCGGACGACAACAACACCCGGTACTTCTGGAGCGGCGCCATAAAGGTGCTGCAGCCGTACTTCGACAGCGGCCAGCTCGTCGTCCGCAGCGGGCAGACGAAGATGAACCAGGCCACCACGCTGCGCTGGGACGGCGGTACCGCGCAGAAGCGGATGGACGACCTGATCAGCAAGAACTACGGCGAGGAGAGCGTCGACGCCGTCCTCTCGCCTTACGACGGCATCTCCATCGGCATCATCTCCGCCCTCAAGAGCGCCGGTTACGGGACCGCGGGGCAGCCGCTGCCCGTCGTCACCGGGCAGGACGCCGAACTCGCCTCGGTGAAGTCCATCATCCGCGGCGAGCAGACGCAGACCGTCTTCAAGGACACCCGCAAGCTCGCCGCCCAGGCGGTGGCGATGGGCGACGCCGTGCTGAACGGGAGGAAGCCCGTGGTCAACAACGTCGAGGACTACGACAACGGCAAGAAGACCGTGCCGTCGTATCTGCTCGATCCGGTCAGCATCGACAGGTCGAACACCTCGCTCCTGGTCCGCGAGGGGTACTTCACGGCGGGACAGCTCTCATGACCGGGGCCGCCGTCCTGGAGATGCGCTCCATCACCAAGACGTTCCCCGGCGTCACCGCGCTCAGCGAGGTGAACCTCACCGTGCGGGCGGGCGAGATCCACGCCCTGTGCGGGGAGAACGGCGCGGGCAAGTCCACCCTGATGAAGGTCCTCAGCGGCGTCCATCCGCACGGCAGCTACGAGGGCGAGATCCGCTTCGAGGGCGAGCCGGTCGCCTTCAGGGACATCCGGGCGAGCGAACGCCACGGCATCGTGATCATCCATCAGGAACTGGCGCTGATCCCCCATCTGTCGATCGCCGAGAACATCTTCCTCGGCAACGAGCAGACCCGGCGCGGTGTCATCGACTGGAACGACACCCTGCGCAGCGCCGGACGGCTCCTCAAGCGGGTCGGACTGCACGAGAACCCCCACACTCCGGTAGGCGAACTCGGCGTCGGCAAGCAGCAGTTGGTCGAGATCGCCAAAGCCCTATCCAAGGAGGTGAAGCTGCTCATTCTCGACGAGCCGACGGCCGCGCTCAACGACGAGGACAGCGCGAAGCTCCTCGGACTGATCCTGGAGCTGCGGCGCGAGGGCATCTCCTCCATCATCATCTCCCACAAGCTGAACGAGATCCGGCGGATCGCCGACCAGGTCACGGTCCTGCGCGACGGCCGCACCATCGAGACGCTTCCCGTGCGCCCCTCGGCGGACACGGAACCGGAGCTCTCCGAGGACCGGATCATCCGCGGCATGGTCGGACGCGACCTCGACCACCGGTTCCCGGAGCGCACCCCTTACGAGGGCGAGGACGCCGGCCGGGTGGCGCTGGCCGTGCGCGGGTGGACCGTGCGCCATCCGACGGACCCCCGGCGCACCGTCGTCGACGATGTGTCGCTGACAGTCCGCCGGGGCGAGATCGTCGGCATCGCGGGCCTCATGGGCGCGGGCCGCACCGAGCTGGCCATGTCCGTCTTCGGCCGCTCGTACGGGCGGTACGCGGCGGGCACCGTGGAGATCGACGGGCGGGAGACGGCGACGCGGACCGTGCCGGAGGCGATCGAGGCCGGACTGGCCTACGTCACGGAGGACCGCAAGCAGTACGGCCTCCATCTGGCCGACACCGTCCATCGCAATGTCTCGTTGGTCTCCCTGCCCGGGATGCGACGGCGCGGAGTCGTCGACGAGTTCCACGAGCGCAAGGTCGCCGAGCGGTACCGCACGAGCATGAACATCAAGACGCCCACGGTCTTCGAGCAGGTCGGCCGGCTCTCCGGCGGCAACCAGCAGAAGGTCGTGCTCAGCAAGTGGATCCACGCCGACCCGAAGGTGCTGATCCTCGACGAGCCGACGCGCGGTATCGACGTCGGTGCCAAGTACGAGATCTACACCGTCGTCGACCGGCTCGCCGCACAGGGAAGAGCGGTGCTCTTCATCTCCTCCGAGCTGCCGGAGCTGCTCGGCATGTGCGACCGGATCTACACGATGGCGGAGGGCCGGCTGACCGGTGAGGTCGCCCGTGCCGACGCCACCCAGGAAACCCTGATGCGTCACATGACCATGAGCAGAAGCTGAGGCCCCGCCATGACCACCACGACCCCTTCCGCACCGGAGACGAAGGCGGCGCACCCGGTGCGCCCCTCGGCCGGGGCCCTGCTCCTCCAGGGCGTGCGGGCGAACATGCGCCAGTACGGGATGCTCGTCGCGCTCGTCTTCCTCGTCATCCTGTTCCAGATATGGACCGACGGCACGCTGCTGCTGCCGAACAACGTCTCCAACCTGATCCAGCAGAACAGCTACGTCCTCATCCTTGCCATGGGCATGATGATCGTCATCATCTCCGGCCACATCGACCTGTCCGTCGGCTCCCTGGCCGCGTTCGTCGGCGCCCTGTCGGCGGTGATGATGGTCAGGCACGACATGCCCTGGGTCCTGGCCCTGGTGCTGTCCCTGTTGGTCGGGGCGGTCGCCGGCGCGTGGCAGGGGTACTTCATCGCCTATCTCGGCATCCCGTCGTTCATCGTGACGCTCGCCGGAATGCTGCTGTTCCGCGGTCTCACCCAGATCTTCCTGGAGGGCCGGTCGCTGGCGCCGTTCCCCGACGGGTTCCAGAACATCGCCAAGGGCTTCATCCCCGAGATGGGCCCGTACACGCAGTACCACAACCCGACGCTGTTCCTCGGTCTCGTCACGGTCGTCTTCCTGCTGCTGCGCGAGTGGCGCGACCGCAAGCGCCAGCTGGCGTACGAGCTCGACGTGCTGCCCGCCGGACTGTGGGCGCTCAAGTGCGTGGCGATCGCGGCGGCGATCGTGGCCTTCACGCTCACACTGGCGAGCTTCCACGGCGTGCCGGTCGTCATGCTGATCATGTGCGTGCTGTTGATCGGCCTGGGGTACGTGATGCGCAACGCGGTGGTCGGACGCCATGTGTACGCCCTGGGCGGCAACAAGGCGGCGGCCAAGCTCTCGGGCGTGAAGGACAAGCGCGTCACGTTCCTGGTCTTCGTGAACATGGGCGTTCTGGCGGCGCTCGCGGGCTGTGTGTACGCGGCCCGGCTCAACGCGGGCACTCCGCAGGCGGGTCTCAACTTCGAACTGGAGGCCATCGCCGCCGCGTTCATCGGCGGAGCGTCGATGAGCGGCGGAGTGGGCACGGTGACGGGCGCCGTGATCGGCGGCCTGGTGCTCGGTGTCCTCAACAACGGCATGTCGCTGGTGGGCATCGGCACGGACTACCAGCAGGTGATCAAGGGCCTCGTCCTGCTCGCGGCGGTCGGCTTCGACGTCTGGAACAAGCGTCGGTCGGTGGCGTAGTCGGGCTGCCCTTTCGTTCCCCGCGACCCGATGTCTGCGGTCGGCCCTAGGGTGATCTTCGACGGAAGATCACCACGGACGCCTCCGGGAGGCCGGCATGACGGGCACGCCCCTTCTCGTACCGGAGCACACGCTCCATCCGGCGATCACGCACGAACCGACCCGACGCCGGCTCACCGAGGAGGGGCTGCCCGATTCCGGGCGGGTGCTCGCCTTCCAGCGGCTGGCCGAGTCCCGGGTCGTGACGGTGCCGCACCTGGTCGAGGAGGGCGACGACCCGCGAGACCTGGACCCGTACATCGCGGGCCTGCTGGCCGTCGGAGAGGTGGTCACGGACGAGTGTGACTCCCTGGAGGTCGTCCTCGACGGGGCGTCGGGACGGGTGTTCGGCCTGCGCATGAGCGCGGCTCGCCACGCCGAGGTGCATCCGCTCGCTCCGTCGCTGTCGGCGCTCGCGCGTTTCCTGACGGCCGTCGACGAACTGACCGAGCTTCGCGGCCGGTTCGCCGGCCTGGCGGGGAGCACCGGCGCCGAGGCGGTCGGCGAGGCGACGGGGTCGCTGCTCTCCGTCTTCACTGAAGAGGATTGGGGCGGCGGCTGGGGGACGGCCGGCGACCCGACGGAGTGGGACCACGCGATCCCGGCTCTCTGGCGCATCACGGCACTGATACGGCCCCTGTCCCTGGTCGCCGGACCGGGCAGGGGCCTGCGGCTCGATCTGCCGGCCGCTCTGCTGGACGAGGAGTTCGGTCCCGAAGACGTGGTGCGCGTCGCGCCGGAGGACCTGCCGGTGGCTCTGGAGCACGAGCCGACACGACGCTTCCTGGCCGAGGTCGGGCTGCCGAAGGACGGCCTGATGTTCGGCCTCGCCGACAAGGACACGCTGCTGCTGCCGCTGCCCGAGGACCGTGAGCGGGCCAGGCAGGATCCTCGGCTGCGCCATCTGTGGAACGCCACGGACTCACTGCCGCCCGACGCCGACCGTCTGTTCGTCGTCGGCGGTCTGATGCACGACTTCGACGTGGTCGTCGACGGGCTGACGGGCGAGGTCCACTACCTCACGTACGACGGCGACACGGTCACGCCGGTGAACGCCGACCTTTCCACTCTGGCCTTCACGGTCTGGATGCACAGCCGGCAGCAGAGGTTTGAGGACGAGCACGACCTGACAGGCAGGTTCGGCGAGTTCTACCATGCGCTCGCCGCATCCATGATCGCCGCGCTCGCCTCGGTCGACCCCATCGCCTGTCTTCCGCCGACGGACCCCGACGACTACCGCTACTGGCCGGAGGTGTTCCACGACGAGGCGGGCGGGGTGCTCTGAACTCTCCCGGTCCAACCGCGCCGACAAGAGTCCAACAGTCCGGCGGGCCGACGGGGTTGTGGTGACCGCGACCCCACGGTGGGATGAGACCCGAGGGAAATCGCTTTCTGCGTTGGTGACCTCCCCATCCCCACCTCTTCCACAGGAGCCCCATGTCCACCCTGCCCTGGTACGAAGACGTCTCCCCCGGGCGTGGCGGGCTGCCGCCTCGGGCCTGGTACGCCCGCTCGGATGCCGCCGCCCTCTCCCTCGGCGGAGTCTGGCGGTTCCGGCTCTCGCCGGCGGCGGACACCGAGGACGAGTCCTTCGCCGCCGAGGGGTACGACGCCGGCACCTGGGAGGAGATCGCGGTGCCGGGGCACTGGGTGCTCCAGGGCAAGGACCACGGGGCGCCGGCGTACACCAATGTCGTGTACGCGTTTCCGGTCGATCCGCCGCGCGTCCCGACCGAGAACCCCACGGGTGACCATCTGCGCCGCTTCGACCTGCCGGAGGGCTGGCCGGATGCGGGCAAGGCCGTGCTGCGTTTCGACGGTGTCGAGTCCGCGGCGCGGGTGTGGCTCAACGGCGAGGAACTGGGCGAGTTCAAGGGCTCGCGGCTGCCGCACGAGTTCGCCGTCGGACCACTGCTGAAGGAGCGCGGCAATGTGCTCGCCGTCCGGGTCCACCAGTGGTCGTCCGGGTCCTATCTGGAGGACCAGGACCAGTGGTGGCTCCCGGGCATCTTCCGTGACGTGACGCTGCTGCACCGCCCCGAGGGCGCGGCCGGAGACTTCTTCGCGCATGTCTCGTACGACCACACCGACGGCACGGGCACCCTGCGGGTGGAGTGCGACGTGCCCGGCCGGGTCACGGTGCCCGAGCTGGGCATCGACATCGGAACGGGCGAGTCGGTCACGGTGCCGGTCGAGCCGTGGACGGCGGAGACGCCCCGGCTGTACGACGGCGAACTGGCCGTCGGGGGCGAGCGGATCCCCCTACGCCTCGGGTTCCGTACGGTCGCCGTCGAGGACGGCATGATCAAGGTGAACGGGCGCCGGATCCTCTTCCGGGGCGTGAACCGACACGAGTTCCACCCGGAGCGCGGCCGGAGCGTCGACCTGGACACCATGCGCCGGGACGTGGAACTGATGAAGCTCCACAACATCAACGCCGTACGCACCTCCCACTATCCCCCGCACCCCGCCTTCCTCGATCTGTGCGACGAGTACGGCCTGTGGGTGATCGACGAGTGCGATCTGGAGACACACGGATTCCAGGATCTCGACTGGCGCGCCAACCCGGTCGACGACGCGCGCTGGACCCCCGCTCTGCTCGACCGGGCGGCTCGGATGGTCGAGCGCGACAAGAACCACGCCTCCGTGATCATCTGGTCCCTCGGAAACGAGTGCGGCACGGGCGCCGGACTCACCGCGATGGCCGAGTGGATCCGCGACCGCGACCCCTCGCGGCTCGTCCACTACGAGGGCGACCTCTCCTGCAAGGACACGGACGTCTATTCACGGATGTACGCCCCGCACGCCGAGGTCGAGCGGATCGGACGCCGGGAGGACCCGGGACCGGAAGCGCGGCGCGAACTCCCCTTCATTCTCTGCGAGTACGGGCACTCCATGGGCAACGGACCCGGCGGACTCGCGGACTACCAGCGGCTGTTCGAGAGGTACGAGCGCTGCCAGGGTGGCTTCGTCTGGGAGTGGATCGACCACGGGCTCGTCCACCCGGAGCACGGCTACGGATACGGCGGCGACTTCGGCGAGGAGCTGCACGACGGGAACTTCGTCTGCGACGGGCTCCTCTTCCCCGACCGGACACCGTCGCCGGGCCTGGTCGAGTACAAGAAGGTGATCGAGCCGGTCCGCATCGAGGCGGGCACCGCCGAGAACACGGTCCGGATCACCAACGGGCACGACTTCGCCGACCTCGCAGGCCTCGCCTTCACATGGGCCTTCGCGGTCGACGGAGAGACGGCCGGGACCGGCCCGCTGACGGTGCCCGGCCTCGCACCCGGCGAGAGCGCGGAGCTCGCGCTGCCGGCACCTCCCGTCGACCGGACGGACCGCGAGGCCCACTGGACGGTCCGGGCGCTGCTCGCGCACGACACGCCGTGGGCGGCGTCGGGCCACGAGATCGCCTGGGGACAGCTCGCCGTCTCCGGGCCGGTGCCGCCCACCGCGGCGGCCGGTGCGCCGCCGGTTCGGCACGCCGGGCGGATCACCCTCGGTCCGGGCGTCTTCGACGCCCGCACGGGCAAGCCGCTGGCCATCGGCGGGATCCCGCTCGCGGGCCTGCGCCTGGACGTCTGGCGAGCGCCGACCGACAACGACAACGGCGCGGCCTGGCAGCCGGACGAGCGCTACGGACTGCTCTGGCGCGAGCTCGGTCTGCACCGGATGCGCCATCGGATCGACGCCGTGGAGACGGACGCCGAGGCGCTGACGGTACGGACCCGGGTGGCCCCGGCAGCCCAGGATCTCGGCCTCGTGACCACGTACCGGTGGACGTCGGACGGGACGCGGCTCCGGCTCACGGTGAGCGTCACGCCCGAGGGCGAGTGGCGGCTGCCCCTGCCCCGGCTCGGCGTCCGCCTCGGCCTCCCGGCTGCCCTGGACCGGGCGGCATGGTTCGGCGGCGGACCGGGCGAGGCATACCCCGACACACGTGCGGCGGCGCGGACCGGCCGCTGGGAGGCCACGGTGGACGAGCTGCAGACACCCTATGTACGCCCGCAGGAGAACGGCGCCCGGATCGACACCCGATGGGTCGAACTCGGCGACGGATCAATCGGGTTGAGGGTCGAGGGCGACTCGCTGTTCTGGTACACCGCCCGCCGTTGGACCAGCGAGCAGCTCGACGCCGCCGAGCACCACGGCGACCTCACGCCCGGCGACACGGTCTGGCTCACCCTCGACCACGCCCAGCAGGGCATCGGCTCGCAGTCCTGCGGCCCTGGTGTCCTGCCGGAGTACCGGCTGGTCGCCGCCCCCGCGACGTTCGCCTTCACGTTCACGTCCCTCGACGCGCAAGGCTCCGGCGGCCCCGCGTGAACCGTCACGTTCCCGTACTCCGCGGCCGGCCGGCGGTTCAGCCGGTCGGCCGCGGAGCGCCTCTCAGCGGATCAGCCGCTCGGGGACGATCCTCTGGGCCCTCAGTTCACCGACGACGAGGGCGGCGTACTGGGTGGCCCCGTGCACCGAGGTGTGGGTGTTGTCCTTCTTCTCGGTCGTCAGGTACAGCGCCTTGGACGCCTCCGGGCCGAGCTCCTCGACCATCGCCTTGGTGAGCGCCGTGAGGTCGATCAGCGGGGTGGCGAGGTCGGCCGCCAGACGGCGGACCTCGGCGGGGTGGTCCACGCCGAGGCCGTTGACGAGCAGGGCGGTCCCGTTGTTCAGGGTGCCGTCGGTGTTGAACCAGCGGCGGACGATCGGGGTCACGAGGACGGGCCGACCGCCCCGTTCCCGTACGCCCTCGACAAGGGTGGTGAGGTTGGCGCGGTAGGTCGCCGCGTCCGTCTGCTTGTCGTTGTGGGCGAGCTGGATCAGGACCGGGTCACCGCGGCGGACGAGCGGCTGGACGGCCGGAAAGAGGGCCGGGTTGGCGAGATAACTCACCGTACTCTCACCGGAGTCGGCGTGGTTCGCGACCGCGACTCCGCGTTTGAGGTACTGCGGGAGCCGCTGGCCCCAGCCCGCGTACGGGTCACCCGGCTGGTCGCAGACCGTCGAGTCCCCGATGAGGAAGATCCGTGGGGCGGCGGGTGCCGGGGTGACGACCACCCCGGCGGGGAGCGGTGCCGTACCGCCGAAGGTCAGGTCGAGGCCGGGGCTGCCCGCGGGTCCCGTCGGCTCGCCCTCGGAGGCGCGAACGTCGACGGTGAACGAGCGGTGGACCCTCTCCCCGGTGTCCGTGGCCGTCTCGGCGAGCATGGCCCGCCGGGTCTCGGCGGTGACGGACGTGGAGCCCGCGGTGTCCCCGCCGAGGGTGACCTGGACGTGGTACGTGCCGGGCGGGATGTCGAAGTGGCAGACGATCGGTGCCGTGGTGGTGCAGTGGTCGAGGCCCTTGCCGTCGGGGCTGTCGGCGTGGGCGGGGGCGGCGCCGAGGGTGGCGGCGGTGAGCGCGGCGACGACGGTCGCGGCGGCGGTGAGCCGGGGGGTGCGTGTCATGGCCTCTCCTTACTACGCCGGAAGGCTGTCGCCGATGAGGGCGAGGTTCTGGATGGCCGCGAGTCCGAACAGCGCGGTGGTGTTGGTGCTGATCCACAGGTGCTCGTAGCCGGGTTCCATCGCGGCCGGGCCCCGGACCGGGGTCTTGTCCCACACCATGGCCTTCGTGTACCCGTCGCTGCTGTGGAACTTCTGCCACGCCCTGGCCGCCAGCTGGGGGTCGTTCAACTGGGCGGCGGCGTACGCGTCCTGGCGTGAGTGGCCCTGGAACAGGAGCAGGGTGCCGAAGTTCTTGCCGTACCGGGCGGCCTGCTCGGCCTTGGTGGCGTTGAAGTAGCGGCAGTAGTCGAGCCAGGCCGTCCTGAACGCGGGCATGTCGATGAGGTCGATGAGCTCGGCGCACATCTCGACGAGGCCGAACATGGCGGAGAGGTGGGACACGCCGACGACGGGCTCGGTCGCGACGGCGAACCTGCCGGTGTCGAGGTCGTACAGTCCCGTGCCCTGCACGAAACCGTTGGGCTGGGCGGCGATGGTCTCCATGGTGGAGCGCAGCCGGGCCTCGGCCTTGGCGGCCTTGGGTCCGCCGCGTTCCCACTCGGTGAGCCAGGCGGCGGCGAGTCCGCTCCAGTCGGTCCCGAAGCCGATGGAAAGGGCGTGCCGGTCGGGGGTGTACGGCTCGGTGCGGATCTTGCGGATGGGGTCGAGGACAAGGAAGGTCTCGTCGGAGTCGACCAGGGCGTGCATGAGGTCACCGACGCGTTCGTCCGCGGTGAGGAAGTAGTACGGGCGGCGGTAGACGGCCGTCGAGATGCGCTGCTGCTTGGCGCTGTCGGCGAAGTGCTGGACCCCGTGGCGGGTGCCGAGGCCGGCCCAGGTGCCCAGGTGGTAGACGTCGACCTCGCCGGTGTGGCGGGTCATCGCCTCGGCGAAACGGAAGACGTCCGCGCGGCCGGAACGCAGATAGGCGTACCAGAGCCAGAGGTCGGGCGAGAGTTCGGAGTTGTCCCAGGCGTAGCCTCCGACGTCGTACCGCCACTGGTGCCGGTCCTCGTCGTAGGTGTGCATGATGTCGCCGTAGTCCCAGAAGCCGTACCAGCGGCGCTGTTCGGTCTGGTCCTTGTAGTACGTGAAGAGGTAGTCGAGGTGGTCCTCGATGGTCGCCTTGGCGGGGGTGGAGCGGTCGACGGGCGCGAAGAATCCGCCGAAGACCCCGGCGCGGGTCAGGTCCTCGGGGCTCGCGGCGAGCTGGGGCGGGGTGCGGACGGCGGCGGACTGGGCGACGAGGGTGTCGGCGGTGGGGGTGGCGGCGTTGGCCCAGAACATCAGCTCGCTGGTGCGGGCGATGCCGTACGGGGTGCCGAAGCCGGGCTCGTAGTCCTCGTAGGTGATGTTCAGGCCCTCGAGCTGCTCGGGGAAGGTGTCCTGGCCCATGCCGTCGTGGTAGAAACGCAGGTCCATGGGCTGGGCCTCGGGCGACCAGAGCCAGAGGGTGACCTCGGCGGCGTCACCGGCGGCGCCCCGGATGTCGAGCTGGGCCGGGTGCTTCTGCCAGAAGTCGCGGAGCCCGAAGGAGAGTCCGCCGCTGACCCCGCCGACGTAGCCGAAGCCGTTCGCCCTTCCGCCGCCGCCTGCCGGGATCCACCCGTGGCCGGACTTGGTGCGCTTGCGCAGGGCGAAGCCGTCGGAGGAGAGCTGGGCGAGGGTGTAGTCGCCCCAGGCGGGGATGTACTGCAGCCGGGTGGTGACCCGCTGGTCCCAGGTGGCCGGGTCGGGCAGCTTCTCGCCCTTGACCTGGGCCGTACGGACGGCGGCGCCGGGGTCGCGGCGCAGACCGGTGATGCCTTGGACGGCCTCGGTGAGGAAGCCCTCGCCCTCGCCGGCGATGCGGATGTGGCGGTCGTAGGCGGCATCGCGCAGTGGGACGGTGAAGCGGACGCCGAGGCCGCGGATGAAATCCTTGCTCTGGTCCCCGTCGTAAGTGATGGTGTGCACCATCCGGAAGGACTCGCTGCCGGCGTAGAAGTAGAGGCGTACGGAGAACGGCAGCCAGCTGCGCCTGGCCTTGCGGTGCTTGCCGTCGATCCGGACGACGGCGCGGACGGGGCCGGACTGCTCGACGGTCGCTCCCGCGATCTCGCCGTCGAACCGCTCCCACGTGGCGTCGCCGTGGTCCCCGTCGTCGATGTCGCTCTGGCGGAGCAGGACGAGCCGGCCGTCGGTGGCGATCTTGACGGTGCCGCGCGTCACGGACTCGACGAGCTTCCCGCCGTCCTTGGAGACGACGGCCTTGATGGTGCCGGTGTCGACGGTGATCCGGCGGCCGGTCTCGGTGACGGTGACCTTCGGTCCTGCGGCGGGTGTTCCGGGCGCGAGGGTGAACTCGTCCGCCCCTGCGGCCTCGGGGCCGACCGCGTGCGCGGTCCACTTGAGAGAGCCGTCGGGCCAGCGGGCGGTGGTCCAGGTCTGTACGGGGACGTTCCTGCCGTCGGCGGTGGTGAGCGCGAAGTCCTGCCCCTCGGGGTGGGCGCCCTTGGGCCACGGCACCCCGAACGTGGACCCGGGCGCGGCCCCGAGGCCACCGGCCTCGAGCCAGGTGACGGTCGCGGGCCGGTCTGCGGCGGGGGCGGCGGGTGTGGCGGCCCGGGCGTCGCCGCGGCCGAGGGCCCAACTGAACTGCGCGGCGGCACCGGCGAGGGTGGCGGCTTTGAGGAGGGAGCGGCGGGGGATGGGGGGCATAGGGGGTTCCTTTCATGGCCATGACATGGAGGTGCGGGATGGGGGCGGCCTTCGTTCCGGTGGAGGGGGGCGCGGAGGGGGCGGCGCCGCACGTGGGGGGGGCACCCCCGGAGCGACCCACCTGTCTCGTTCCGCCGGGCAACGCCCACCCTGACGGCTGGCGCCACCCACCCCCGTTGTGGGCAACTGTTCCGCCGGGGCGGGCCCACCCGCGGCTCTCGCTCGCTCCCCCCGTTGTGGGCATTCGTTCCGCTGGGACGACGCCCACCCTGACCGCTGCCCCACCACGCCCGTTGTGGGCATTCGTTCCGCTGGGGCTGGGGGTCCCCCCGGACGGAGTCTGGGGGAGGGTGGGCACAACGGAACGGTGCCCTTGCCGGGCCCAGGCTCCCGGTCCGTACGGTGCGCAAAGGTGCGGCGCCGTCGTGGGTTGTGCCCACCCGTTCCGCCCCGCGGAACGCCTGCCCACAACCAGGCGGGGCGGGGGTTGAGGGTGGGCACCGCCCTGTTCAGGAAAGCCGCGCGCGGTGTTCCGCCGCGAGCGTCGCCGCCACCACCACCCCCAGCGCAGGCGCCGCGAGTGGCGCCGCGAACCAGGCGGACGCGGCGATCACGCCGAGACCGCAGACGACGAGCAGCGAGCCCGCGGGGTCGCCGAGCGTGCGGCGGGCGGCGGCGCCCAGCAGGGCACGCCACGAGGCGTTCGGGCGCCAGGCCGTGCACGCCCGCAGCACGGTCACGATCAGCGCGAGCATCGCCAGGACCCCGACCGCGCCCACGAACCGACCACCCGGCAGCCCCGCCCGTACGATCGCGAGGTCGGCTCCCAGCAGGGCGAGGGCCGCCCAGACCGCGAGCCCCACGAGCCAGCCCCGGCGCACCGCGGAGCGGAGATCCGCGACGAACTCCCGCCACCCGCCCTCGACTTCGCCGGTCCAGCGACGCAGATGCGCCGCCCCGGCCGCCAGCGCCGCGGGCAGGGTGACCAGTGGCAGGGAGGCGAGGGCGATCCACACCCCGACGAGCAGGCATTCGGCGAAGACCCCGAACCGCGCGAGGACACGCGCTCTCATCCCGCCTCCTCAGCCCTTGAGCCCGGACGTGGCCATACCGTCGATCAGATACCGCTGGAAGGCGAGGAAGAAGAGCAGCACCGGCAGCAGCGCCACCAGCGACATCGCTATCATGCCTCCGTAGTCGGCCACTCCCTCCTGGTCGACGAACATCTTCAACCCCAGGGCCACGGTGTACTTCTCAGGCGTGTTGACGTAGATCAGTGGGCCCATGAAGTCGTTCCAGGTGTTGATGAACGTGAAGATCGCGCTGGTGATCAGCGCAGGCCGGCACAGCGGCAGCACGATCGACCAGTAGATCCGCAGGTGGCCGCAGCCGTCCAACCGGGCCGCCTCGTCCAGCTCCTTGGGCAGGTTGCGCATGAACTGGACCATCAGGAAGACGAAGAAGGCGTCGACGGCCAGGTACTTGCCCAGGAGCAGCGGCGTATAGGTGTCGATGACGTTCATCTTCTGGAACAGCACGTACTGCGGGATCAGAAGCACGTGGTACGGCAGCAGCAGGGTGCCGATCATCAGCGCGAACATCAGATTGCGTCCCGCGAACCTGATGCGCGCGAAGGCGTACGCCGTCAGTGACGAGGACAGCAGCACCCCGACCACTGATCCGACCGCGAGGACAGTGGAGTTGAGGAAGAAGGTGGAGATCGGGATGTCGGCGATGCCCTCGGTCAGGCGGGTGTAGTTCCTCACCACGGGATCGGTGGGAAACAGCTCCAGGCTGCCGACGATCTCGTCGCCCTCCTTGAACGAGGCGCCGAGCACCCACACCACGGGATAGAGCACCACCGCGAGGACCGCGAGCGAACCCACGTGCCAGGCGAGCGAGCCCGCGCCCCGGCGCCGGAAACCGGTCGAGGCCGACGGCGTGCGTGCGGGTCGGACCGTACGGGACATGCTCATCGAGCCGCCTCCTCGTAGTGCACCCAGCGCTTCTGGGACCAGAACAGCACCGCCGTGACGGCCGCGACGGCGAGGAGCAGCATCCACGCCATGGCCGAGGCGAGGCCCATCCGGCTGTTCTCGAAGCCCTGGACGTAGAGGTAACAGGTGTAGACGAGCGAGCCGTCCGCCGGACCGCAGGCGTTGCCGCCCGCTCCTCCGCCGACGATGTAGGCCGAGGCGAAGATCTGGAACGAGTGGACGGTCTCCAACAGGACGTTGAAGAACAGCACCGGCGAAATCATCGGCAGCGTGATGTTCCAGAACCGGCGCCAGGGTCCGGCGCCGTCCACCTCCGCCGCCTCGTACAGCTCGCGCGGAACCTGCTTGAGGCCGGCCAGGAAGATCACCATGGGTGCGCCGAACTGCCAGACGGTCAGCGCCACCAGGGCGTACAGAATCCATGCGGGGTCGCCGATCCAGCCTCCGACGTCCACGCCGAACAGTGTGCTCTGTGCCCGGTCCACGACCGCTCCGTCGGAGAAGATCGCCTTCCAGACGATGGCCACGGACACACTCGCTCCGATCAGCGAGGGAGCGTAGAACGCGGCGCGATAGAAACCCTGTCCGCGTCGGCTCTGGGCGAGCAGCAGCGCCACCCCGAGAGCGAGCAGCAGCTTGAGCGGCGTCCCGATGGCGACGTACCACAGGGTCACGGAGACGGAGTGGCGCCAGCGCGGGTCGCCGAACATCTCCGTGAAGTTCGCGAAGCCGATCCACCTCGGGGAGTCGAAGAGGTTGTAGTCGGTGAAAGCGAAGTACAGCGAGGCGACCATGGGGCCCGCCGTCAGCAGCAGGAACCCTGCTATCCACGGGGACATGAAGAGATAGCCGGCCAGGTTCTCCCTGCGGTCCCTCCGCTTTCGGGCGGCGGCGAGGTGCGGAGCGGGGTCCGGTGCGGGGTCCGGTGCGTGGAGCGGACCGGAGCCCTGGGTGGCGGGGTCACCGACTCCCTCGGCGGGGGCGTGGGTCACGGTCGATCCCATCAGCTGCCGAGAGCCGTCTTCGACTCGGTGAAGAACTGCGTGACCGCCTCGTCCACCGACCGCGTGCCAAGGCCCAGTTCCTCCGCGAGGCGGAGGAAGGCCGACTCGCAGACATCGGCGCCGGCCGGGTGCGGGGTGATCGGCTCGAGGACGCCGGCGTCGACCAGGGACTGCTCGTATGCGGCGATCTCCTTGGCGACCGGGTCGGTGGGCCGGAACGCCTCGTACTGCGCGACGGTCGCGGGGACCCCACGGTCGTAACCCATGATCCTGGCGACCTCGGGGTCGTGGACCATGAAGTCGATGAACTGGGCGACTTCCTTGGGGTGCTTGGTGCGCTTGGAGCCGCTGAGCATCAGGGAGCCGAGGTACTGACCGGTCTTCCTGCCGTCGGTGGTGGGAATCGGCGCGAGGCCGTACTCGCTCTTGCCCTCGGCGGTGTAGCGGTTGGTGAAGTTGTCCCAGGTGAACTCGCCGGCGGCGAGGTCGGCGGTGACCGCGGACTTGGGTTTGGCCTGGACGACCTTCTTGGTGTTCGCGACGACGCCGGACTTGCTGTCCCGCTCCGCCTTGGTCCACCAGTCGGTCAGGTCGGCCTCGGTGAAGCCCAGGCCCTTCTCGGTGAAGAAGGCCTTGCCCTGCTGGCGCAGGTACACGTCGTAGAGGTACATCACGCCGTACATGCCGCTGTCGCCCGCCCGGCCGCCGCTGTCGCGGATCCTCTTCATCGCCGCGTCGAAGTCGGCCCAGGTCCAGCCCTGTCGGGGTGTGACGCCCGCCCGGGTGTAGACGTGCTTGTCGATGACGAGGGCCATCGAGTTGCTGCCCACGGGGACGCCGAGCAGCTTGCCGTCGACCTCGCCGAACTTCTCCAGACCGGCCCGGAAGCCCTCGGTGCGGAGGTTGCCGGCCTTGACCTGCTGGTTGAGGTCGAGCAGGACGTTCTTGGCGTCGTACTTGCGCAGGAAGGCGATCGCGTTCTGGAAGACGTCCGGCGGGTTGCCGCCCGAGGCCTGGGTGTTGAACTTCTTCCAGAAGTCGGTGTACGGCTGGAAGTCCGTCTTGACCTTGATCTTCGGGTACTTCTTCTCGAAGAGCGCGATCGTCTGGTTGATCCGCTTGGCGCGGTCGTCGGACCCCCACCAGGCGTACCGGATGGTGACGGTCCCGTCGCCCGAGCCAGTGCCGTTGCCACACCCCGCCGCGGTCAGGCCGAGAGCGGCCAGGGAGCCGCCCGCCACCTTGAGCAGTCCGCGTCGGTCGACCGTCCCTTGAGTACGCACTTTTCGTCCTCCACGCACGATTGAAACGTTTTAGGAAAGCGCTTGCCGGGACAACGTAAGGACGGCCGCAGCGCTCGTCAATGTTTTGAACAGGATCGCTTGAAGTAGTCAGTTGCACCTGGGTTCAGCGGGACGCTGCAACCTGGAAAGACGCACTCGGTACGGCAGGTTCCACTGAACTGAAAGGATTCATTTAGCATCTTCTCCGGTGAGTCAGGCCAGCCGGATCACGTTCCAGGACATCGGCTCCAGGACGGCGTGCAGCCTCCCGTCCGTGAGCGCGGAGCCGTCCACGCGATGCGGACGGACCCGCTCGGGCTCGTCGACGGTGTTGCGCGCCTCGGGGTCGGCGTCGGCGAGCGCCGAGTGCTCCACGACACGGTTCAGCTCCAGGCCGTGCAGGGTCACGTCGAGCGGGAGGGGCTGGTTCCGGTCGCGGTTGACCGCGAAGAGGGTCACTCCCCCGGCGTCGTTCCGTACGGCGGTGGCGTGCAGCAGAGGTACGGCGCCGAAGCGCGCGGTCCCGTACGTCGGCGAGTCCACCCGGACGTCGAGAACCGTGCCGCGGCCGTACCGGGACGCCTGGGCGAAGGGGTGGAAGGTGGTCTGTCGCCAGGCCGCCCCGCCGGGCTCGGTCATGATCGGCGCGATCACGTTGACGAGTTGGGCGAGACAGGCCACGGACACCCGGTCGGCGTGGCGCAGCAGAGCGATGAGGAGCGAGCCGAGGACGACGGCGTCGGTGACCGTGTAGACGTCTTCCAGGATGCGCGGCGCCTCCTGCCACTCCTCCACGGGGTGCGAATCGGGTCGGCGTTGATACCAGACGTTCCACTCGTCGAAGGAGAGGTTGATCTTCTTGGTCGACTTGAGCCGGGCGCCGACGTGGTCGCAGGTGGCGACGACGGCTTCGATGAAGGCCTCCATGTCGACGGCAGAGGCGAGGAAGGAGTCGCGGTCGCCGTCGACCTCCTCGTAGTAGGCGTGCAGGGAGATGTGGTCGACCGCGTCGTAGGTCTCCGCGAGGACGGTGGCCTCCCAGGCGGCGAACGTCTCCATGCCGCGATGCGAGCTGCCGCACGCGACCAGTTCGAGTCCGGGGTCGATCCGGCGGAGGGCGCGGGCGGTCTCCGCGGCAAGGCGGCCGTACTCCTCGGCGGTCTTGTGGCCGGTCTGCCACGTCCCGTCCATCTCGTTGCCCAGGCACCACAGCCGGATGCCGAAGGGGTCCTTGTCGCCGTGGGCGATGCGCCGCTCGGAGAGCTCGGTGCCGGACGGGTGGTTGGCGTACTCGACGAGGTCCAGGGCCTCGGCGACACCGCGTGTGCCGAGGTTGACGGCCATCATGGGCTCGACCCGCGGGCCCGCCTTCCGCACGAAGGCGATGAACTCGCCGAGACCGAAGCGGTTGCTCTCGGTGGAGCGCCAGGCGAGGTCGAGGCGGCGGGGCCGCTCGTCGAGGGGGCCGACGCCGTCCTCCCACCGGTAGCCGGAGACGAAGTTGCCGCCGGGGTAGCGGATGACGGTGACACCCAGTTCGCGGACGAGGTCGAGGACGTCGGTGCGTATTCCGTCGGCGTCGGCGGCAGGGTGACCGGGCTCGTGGATGCCGGTGTGGACGCAGCGACCGAGGTGCTCGACGAACGAGCCGAAGAGCCGGGGATCGACGGGGCCCACGGTGAAGGCCGGATCGAGGGTGAGTCGGGCGGCGGTACGGGACATGCGGTTCCCTTCGAGCGGGGCGGACGTCCACATCCCGCTGTTCGAAACTTCGACCAACAGTCGCGACTTCGAACGGGACGGTAGGTCGGGCGACTTGGCACGTCAAGAGAACACCCTTCGCAGAAGGCGGTGGTCCACCACTCGCCCCTGCCGGCCGCCGCGGGATCAGCGAGGAGGGCGGCAACCTCCGTGGCTGTCGTGGCGACTACGGGTCGGAGCGCCGACAGCCGGCGCTCGACGACGCAGGGAGACCAGGATGAGACGAACAGTCGCGCGGCGACTGTCCGCGGCGATGGCCACGATGGCCGTCGCGGCCGGGACCGGGGCGGTTCTGTTGATGCCCGAGGCCTCGGCGGCCACCGGTGGCGCCACCGGGTACGCGACACAGAACGGCGGGACCACGGGTGGCGCCGGCGGGCAGACGGTGCGGGCCACCACGGGGACCGCGATCCACGCCGCCCTGTGCGGCCGGGCCAGCAGCAGTACCCCGATCACCATCGAGGTCGAGGGGACCATCAACCACGGCAACACCAGCAAGGTCTCGGGCGGCAGTTGCAACACCGCCGACGGCGTGATCGAGCTCAAGCAGATCAGCAACGTCACCGTCGTCGGGGTCGGAGCTGGCGCTCTCTTCGACCAACTGGGCATCCACATACGCGAGTCCAGCAACATCGTCATCCAGAACGTGACCGTCAGGAACGTCAAGAAGTCCGGCTCTCCGACGTCCAACGGTGGTGACGCCATCGGCATGGAGAGCGGCGTCCGCAACGTCTGGGTCGATCACGTCACCCTGGAGGCCTCGGGCGGGGAGTCGGAGGGTTTCGACGGACTCTTCGACATGAAGGACAACACCCAGTATGTGACCCTGTCCTACAGCACCCTGCGCAACTCCGGTCGCGGCGGCCTCGTCGGGTCCAGTGAGAGCGACCTCTCGAACAGCTTCATCACGTACCACCACAACCTGTACGAGAACATCGACTCCCGCGCGCCTCTGCTGCGGGGCGGCACGGCCCACATGTACAACAACCACTACGTGAGCCTCAACGAGTCCGGCATCAACTCCCGCGCCGGCGCCCGCGCCAAGGTCGACAACAACTACTTCGAGGACTCCAAGGACGTCCTGGGCACCTTCTACACCGACGCGGCAGGGTTCTGGCAGGTCAGCGGAAACGTCTTCGACAACGTGACCTGGTCCAGCCCCGGCAGCGAGAACAACCCGGCCGGGCCGAACCCGCAGTCCAACACCACTGTCTCCATCCCGTACGCGTACCCCCTCGACGCAGCCTCCTGCGTGCCGGCCGTCGTGAGTCAGACCGCCGGCGCCGGCAAGGGTCTGCGGGTGTCGGACGGCTCCTGCACACCGCAGACGCCGACACCGACCGGCACCACGACGACCAGCCCGACAGCAACCCCGACCGCCCCCACCCCGACGACGACGCCCACTCAGCCCTCCGGCACCAATCTCAGCATCGGCGCCGGCTCCGACGGTTCCAGCAAGGCGAGCGGGACGA
This sequence comes from Streptomyces sp. NPDC056222, assembly GCF_042264065.1. Classification (NCBI taxonomy): domain Bacteria; kingdom Bacillati; phylum Actinomycetota; class Actinomycetes; order Kitasatosporales; family Streptomycetaceae; genus Streptomyces; species Streptomyces sp. NPDC056222. The sequence continues at coordinate 88,673 of NZ_JBHJTL010000014.1, forward strand.
GTTACGGAAACGTCCGCGACGGTGACATGAGCACGTACTGGTCGCCGGCCGGCTCGACCGGCGCGATCTCGATCAAGTGGGGATCCGCCGTCTCCGTATCGGCGATCACCGTCCGGGAGGCGTCGGGCTCCGTGGGCGCCATCGGCTCCTGGCGGGTCGTCAACGCCGACACCGGCACCGTCCTCGCCTCCGGCAGCGGGGCGGGCGCCAGCACCTTCCCGCGGACCTCACTGAGCAAGGTCACCTTCGAGATCACCGGCTCGACCGGCACACCGAAGATCGCCGAGTTCGAGACCTACGCCGGGTAGCGGGCGCGATCCGCGACCCCGGCATCGATGGTCGGCCGCTCCGCCGGGCGGCCGACCGCCGCCGCCCCCGTCAACGACTCCCTTTCGCCGGTCCGCATCAGCGAAGCCGTCCCGGCGAAGTCGCCCCCTGCGTCCACAAAGCAAGAGTCGAAGCGCTTCGATGCACCGCCTCCCGCTCTGGACACCCTCTGGCTGCCGGAGATACCGTCGACGCTGATCACATCGACGAATGTCGGCGGAGAGATTCTCGAAGCGCTTCACCATGGACGGGAGAACGGATGGTCACCCTCGCCCAGGTCGCCCGGCACGCCGGGGTGTCGGCCAGCACGGTGAGCTACGTCCTCTCAGGTAAGCGCTCGATCTCGGCGGGCACCCGGCGCCGCGTCCTCGACAGCATCGAGCGTCTCGGCTACCACCCGCACGCCGGCGCCCGCGCCCTCGCCAGCAGTCGGTCGCGCATCATCGCCCTGATGGTGCCGTTGCGGACCGACATGTACGTCCCCGTGATGATGGAGATCGCCATCTCCGTCGCCACGACCGCCCGCGCCCATGGATACGACGTGCTGCTCCTGACCGGCGAGGAAGGGGTCGCGGCCGTACGGCGCGTCACGGGCAGCGGTCTCGCCGAGGCGCTGATCCTGATGGACGTAGAGCTCGAGGACGAGCGCCTCCCCCTGCTCCGTGTCTGCGGGCAGCCCTCCGTGCTGGTCGGCCTCCCGGCCGATCCCACCGGACTCACCTGCGTCGACCTGGACTTCGCCGCGGGCGGTGCCCTGTGCGCCGAGCACCTCGCAGGCCTCGGCCACCGCGAGATCGCCGTCATCGGCGAGGCTCCCGGCGTCTACGAACGGCACACCGGCTTCGCGGAGCGGACCCTCAGCGGTCTGCGGGGCCGCGCGGACCAGCTCGGTCTGCGCGTTCTCCACCGCCCCTGCGAGGGCAGTTACGAGGCGGTCCTCGCCACCCTCGGCCGCGTCTTCGACGAACGGCCGGACACCACGGCGCTCGTCGTGCAGAACGAGGCCGCGGTGGAACCCCTCCTCGCTCTGCTGCGCCGCGACGGACGGGCCGTGCCGGAGGACGTCTCCGTCGTCGCGGTCTGCCCCGAGCAGGTGGCGGCGCAGGCCTCCGTACGTCTCACCTCGGTCGCCATCCCCGCGCAGGAACTGGGGCGGCAGGCGGTGGAGCGGCTCGTGGCCAAGCTGGGTGGTGGTACCGAGGGCGGCGAGGACGATGTGGCGCTCCTCGCGCCCGAGCTGACCGTGCGGGACAGCTCGGGCCCAGCGCCGGCGAACCAGCGGACGAAGGAGTCGGCGTCGGCGCGGCGGCTCAGCCGGCGCTGACGGTCAGGTTGTTCGCCCGGAAGTCGAGGCCGCCGGAGGACGAGGTGATCTCGAAGCCGAACTGCACGTCGCCGATCGTCTCGTCCCCCATCCACTTCTTGGTGTCCTTGATCCACTTGAGGATCGGCAGGATGTTCACCGTCCCCGCCGTGGAGTCCGACGTCCGCAGGAACGAGAACACGTCGTGGGACGTGCCGTCGGCGTGGGGCACCTTCCCCTTGTACACGCCCCAGCTGTGGCCGCCCAGAGTGACGTCGCCCTGGTGGTCGCCGAGCGCGCCGACGGCGCCGTTGGCGTTGACCCAGAGCATGATCTCGTAGTCGTAGTCGGTGTCCCAGATGTCGTACGAGCTGTTGTACGCGCCCACGGCGGGCACCGTCACGTCGTAGTTGCTGGTCAGCGTGGTGAAGGCGCTGATGCGACGGTTCACCACCTTCTTGGCGTTGGGATACGACTTGATGCCGCCGGTGTTCGGGTGGTTCGCCCAGACGCCCCAGTTCGTACCGGAGTTGGCCCATGTGCACTGGGCGCCGGCGCCCGAGCCCCAGATGTTGTTGTAGAGCGTGTAGCCACCCAGCGTGGTGTTGCCCCACTGGTCACAGGTGTTCCAGACGGCGGCCTCGGCGGGTGCGGCCGCCAGGCCGAGCGTCGCGCCGAAGGCGAGGACAGGGGCGAGCAGAGCGGTCCGCAGGCTGCCGAGGGTCGTACGTCGTGCCATGGTCGGTCCTTCCAGGGTGGGGGTCGGCCGCGCCTCACGGCGTGAGGACGCGGCTCTCGCCGGCGCGCAGGTCGAGTGGGCGCGCCCCGGCGGGAGTCCTGAGGTCGATCCGTCCGGTACGGGTGGGGCGGACGACGGCGGAGTACGTGTCCGGGCTCCAGGTGAGGTCGACGGTGGCGCCGAACCTGGTGCGGATGCCGAGCAGCCGGCCCGAGGGGTACGCGGCGGGTGGCGCCGGCAACAGCACGAGGCGGCCGGGAGTCGACTGCACGAGCATCTCGATCAGCAGCGCGGGCAGCGTGTGGGCGGCGTCGGCGTTGTAGACGTCGCGGTCCGGATAGTGCGCGCTCATGAGGGAGTCGTGGAAGTAGTCGCCCGTCAGGACCCGTCGGAGCGCCTCTGCCGCGCGGTCGGCGTCCCGCAGCCGGGCGGCGATCAGACCCTGGTGCAGGTGTCCGTGAGCGGATTCGTTCTCGCTGCCCCGCAGTTCGAGCGCCCGAAGGGCGGCCCGCGCCAGGTCGGGGGTGTCGTACGGATTGATCTCCTCGTGCGGCCACACGGCGTACAGATGGCTGAGGTGGCGGTGGTCGTAGCGGTCGTCGAGACCGGGCCAGGCCCATTCGGCGAGCGCCCCGTCGGCGTTGATCCGGTACGGGGGCAGCCGGTCGGCGAGGGCGCGCCACCGGTCGGCGTCGGCATCGGTACCGTGGTCGGCCGCAGTCAGCAGGGCGTGGCGCGCCGCGGTGAGGTCCATGGTCGCGTTGATCGCGCCCCAGCCCCCGCCGACGGGCCGGTTCTCCGGTGAGTAGGAGGGGACGACGACGAGCCGACCGTCGGGTCCCGTACGGGTGAGGAAGTCCTCGTAGAACGCGGCCAGTTCGGCGAGAGCGGCGGCGGTCTCGGGATCACGTGATCCGTGCGTCTGGTCGTGGTCGACGAGTGGCTTCAGGAGCCAGTCGGCGCCCGCGGTCCACAGGTGGAGGGGGTACTCGCGGCTGAAGTGGTACGAGTGCCCCGAGACGCCGTCGGTATGGGCGGGCGCCACGATGCCCCGGGCGCCGAATACGGCCCTGGCGTTGTCCCGCCAGTCGGCCAACTGACCCTGGATCAGACGCGCATGGGCCGCCGTCACCTCAGGAAGGTCGGCCGCGGCGGCAGAGGCCGTCTGCAGATTGAGGTTGGCGTCGTGGGTGAAGGCGCCGGACCAGGCGGTGTCCCAGTCGCCGGTCCACAGACCGGTGAGGCGGGGCGGCAGCATGCCGGAGGAGGACAGGAGGTGGTAGCGGCCGGCGGCGAAGAGCCGCTCCAGGAGGGCGGGGCTGCCCATCAGGCGCAGCAGAGCGGAGCCGGACAGGGCGCGCTCGGCCGGGTCCGCGTCGAGGTCGAGCGTCACGCGCTCGTAAGCTGCGCGGTGTTGTTCGGTGTGGCGGGCGAGCAGACGCGTGTGGACCGCGTCGAGGTAGTGCGGCGAGGTCGGCTCCTCGGGGCCCCCGACCAGCAGTGCGCGCAGCGCTTCCGCCTCGGGTGCCGTGTCCGGTTCGCCTTCGTGGCGGCGTACCCGGGTCAGGATCAGGAGCCGCCGCGCGTCGTCGAAGTGGGCGCCCGACGGGGAGAGGGAGGCCCGGCCGCCGGTGGCGACGGCGAGGGTGACGCCGGTGTACCCGAGGGTGCTGCCCGGGTAGCGGGCGCGCAGGGTGAGGAGGACGCCGCCCGGGGTGAGGACCGCGCTCCGGCCCACGGCGAGATCGTGGGGTGCGCCGGGGAGCCTGTGGTCCAGGAAGAGTTCGGTCCGCCGTCCGGGCTCGGTGACGTACTGGACGACGACATCGTCGGCGCGGGAGACGAAGACCTCGCTGCGGGCCTTGCCCCGGGTCGCCGTCGCGACCCCGGTGGCGAAGTCGACGGATCGCCGGTAGCGCCCGTGCGTCTCGGAGGTCGCGCGGGCGAGGCGGGTCTGGAAAGCCGGATGGAACGGGCGTACCCGGCGCAGCGGGCGTCCGTCGGTGAACCGTTCGGCAGCGGTGGTGTCACCGGCGAGCAACCGGGCCTGGAGAACGGTGAGTTCGGTGGCAAGGAGCGGCGGGCGGATGTCCTCGTCCGGGTGGAGTGGGCGTACGAGCGTGTGATGGGTGACGATCACGCGGTCGTCGTCGGGATCGCCGAGGACCATGGCCCCGTGCCTGCCGTTGCCGGCCAGGAAGGCGTCCTCCCAGCGAGCGGCCGGGTGCCCCTCCCATGTCCCGTGGATCACGTCGCCTCCTGGAGCACGGCCGCTCCGTACCGGCCGAGCCGCAGCGAGCCCTCGACGGTCGCGCCGGTGAGCAGGTCGTGGTGGCGGCCGGGGACGGTGACGACGGTGTGGTCCCGACCGTGGTTGAGGACGAAGAGGAACGGTCCTCTGCGTACCGCTTCGACGCCGGCCGGGAGGTCGTCGAGGACGGGGCGGACGCCCGCGTCGCGGGCGGCCTCGCCGATCAGGTCCCGCAGCGCCGCGGGCTCGGGAAGCGTCGAGACGTACCAGGCGCGGCCGTTACGGAGCACGGCGGGCAGTCCGTCGAGCTCGCCGCCGCGGTAGCCGGCGACGGTGTGCGCGCCGGGGGCGGCCTGGATCTCCTCGGACCAAAGGGTTCCGTGGAACTCCCCGCAGTCGGTGCGCTCGCCCGCGTCCAGCGGCCACCATTCGTGGACGAGGTCGATGCCGAAGAGCTCGCGGAGCCGGGCGTCCATGCCGCCGGGGCGTACCCGGTCGTCCTCGTCGGCGACGCCGGTGAGGAAGCCGCAGACCAGAGTGCCGCCCTCGCGCACGTAGGCCAGGAGGTTGTCGATCGACTCGTCGTCGAGGAGGTAGAGGTGGGGGACGACGACGAGCGGGTACGGGGTGAGGTCGGCGGCCGGGTGGGCGAAGGCGGCCGTGAGGTGGCTCTCCCACAAGGCGCGGTGCCAGGCACGGACGATCTCGGGGTACTGGAGCAGGGAGGAGGGCCTGCCCTCCTGCTCTCCGGCCCACCAGGAGTGCCAGTCGTGCAGGATCGCCACGTCGGCGTGGGCGCGGGTTCCGGTCATCCGCGGTCCCAGGAGGGCGAGTTCGGCGCCGATCTCCTTGATCTCGCGGAAGGTGCGGCCCCGCTCCCCCGCGTGGCCGACCATGCCGGAGTGGAACTTCTCCGCTCCCTGGCGGGACTGGCGCCACTGGAAGTAGCAGACGGCATCGGCGCCGTGGGCGACGGCCTGGAGGGACCAGAGCCGGTTGAGCCGGTACGGCTTGGGATGGTTGACGCCTCTCCAGTTGACCGGCCCGGCCGCCTGTTCCATGAGCATCCATGGTCCGCCGCCGGCCTGGGAGCGGGTCATGTCGCCGATCATCGCGTTGTACTGGCCGCCGAGCGGGTCCTTCGGATCGGGGTAGATGTCGATCGAGACCAGGTCCTCCTCCGCGGCCCACCGCCAGGCGTCCTGACCGGACCAGAAGGACATGAAGTTGGTGGTGACCGGGATGTGCGGGGTGTGGCGGCGCACGATGTCCCGCTCGGCGCGGTAGCACTCCAGGAGCATGTCGGAGGTGAAGCGCTTGAAGTCGAGGACGTGGGTGGGGTTCTTCATGTAGTGCGCGCGGCGCGGCGGGAGGATCTCGTCCCAGGAGTCGTAGCCCTGGCTCCAGAAGGCAGTGCCCCAGGCGGTGTTGAGCGCGTCGAGGGTTCCGTATCGGTCCTGGAGCCAGCGGCGGAAGGTGGTGGCGGCCTCGTCGCCCCAGTCGTAGGTGCAGTACTCGTTGTTGATGTGCCACATGGTGAGTGCGGGGTGCATGGCGTAGCGGACGGCGAGGTCCTCGGTGAGAGCGGCGGCGTAGCGGCGATAGACGGCGCTGGAGTGGGAGAAGTGCTGGCGCGAGCCCCACCACTCCGTCCGCCCGTTCTCGTCGCGCGGCAGCGTCTCCGGGTGGAGGCGTCCCATCCAGGGTGGCGGCGAGGAGGTGGGGGTGGCGAGGACGACTCCGATGCCGTGGTCGTGCATGAGGTCCATGAGCCGGTCGAGCCAGCCGAACTCACGGGCACCCGGCCGGGGTTCGATCTTGGACCAGGAGAAGACGCCGAGGGTGACGCAGGTGACTCCGGCCTCCTTCATGAGGCGGACGTCGTCCTTCCAGGTCTCCTCGGGCCACTGTTCGGGGTTGTAGTCGCCGCCGAAGAGGATCCGGCCGCGGGTGGCGTCGTCGAGCGTCGGCATCAGACGGGCTCCCCGTACTGGATGCCGCGTCCGTTGGTTCCCAGGTAGACCCGGCCGTGGATGCGGGGGTCACCGGTGATGACCTCGCCGGTCCACCCCCATTGGTGCGCGTCGTCGTTGATCCGTGTCCACGTCCGCGCCAGGTCGTCGGAGCGGAGGACCGCGGTGGTCGGTCCCGTGGCGCCGACCTGGTAGATCGCCGGGTAGTCGGCGCCGGCGGCCGCCTTGCCGAAGCCGAGCGTGTACGAGGCCCAGCAGCTGGTCACCTTGGTGAAGCTCGCGCCGCCGTCGGTGGACCTGTACAGCCCGTTCCATTTCACGCTCAGCCACAGGTCGCCGCTCCGTCCGGGGGCCGCGACCAGCTGGAACTGGGTGTCACCCGAAGGCAGCCCACTCGCGCGGGCCGTGAAGGAGCGGCCGCTGTCCGTGCTGGCGTACAGAGCGCCCCTCTCGGTGTCGTACGCGTAGAACAGTGCTGGGTCGGCCGGGTCGGCGACCGGCGTGGCGCCCTTCGGGAAGGACGGGATCTCCGTCCAGGTCGTGCCGTTGTCGTCGGATCGGTGTCCGGGGTGCCGGGTGCCGTCCCAGTGCACGAAGGACCAGATGAGGGTGGTCGCATCGGCGCTCAGGGCGATCGGTCCGGGCGCGTCCTCGGCGATGGCGGGCTGGGCGGCGAAGGGCGCCCAGGTCCGGCCCCCGTCGGTGGAGTACGCGCCGTTGCCGTGGTCGCCCCAGCCCGTGCGGACGACCCGCGAGGGCACGAGGGCGGCCTGCGCGAGTCCGGTCGCCGACCCGAACACCGGGCGGGTGGCCATACCGCCGGAGGGGGACGCCGTCAGGGTGTCGTGGTAGAGGACGCCGATGTCGCCGAGTCCGCTGATCAGATGCGCCTTGCCTGTCGGTGGCGAGATCAGCCGGCGTACGGCGGACTCCTCCAGGCCTCGGACGCGCGGGCTGAAGTGAACGAGGTCGCGGGTTCCGTAGATCGTGGCGCCCGTGCCGTAGAGAAGGTTCCGTGAGTCGTACGGGTCGAGTGCGAGCGCCTGGATCCACCAGCCGAACTTGGGCTCGTCCCCGCCCCACTTCAGGAAGGGCGTCTCGGAGACGTCGAGGACGGCGGAGTCCTTGAGAGACTTCCAGGTGCGCCCGCCGTCGGTCGTGCGGTAGAGGGTGTCGACGGCCGCCCAGCGATTGTTGGTGGCGACGACGGCGGTGCCGGGGCGGCGGGCGTCCACGGCGAGTCCGCCGTAGCCGAACGTGTCGGCGGAGCCGTCGGATGTGGTGCCGCCGGGACGGACGGGGGTGACATCGGTCCAGCGGCCCGTGAGGGTGTTCAGTTTGTGGACGGAGCCGTCGCTCTGGCCGTTCGGGCCGGGTGCGTCGGCGTAGCTGATGTACAGCTCGTGGGCGCAGACGTCGAAGGCGGCACGGACCGGGACCTTGGCGGAGGGTCCGGTCGGGAGGCCGGGCACGGCTTCCCAGCCGTCGGCGGTGGTGCGGTGGAGGGTGGTGCCGCCGTCGCCCCAGCCGGCGTAGACGGTACGGCCGGCGGCGACGAGGACGGTCACGCCCTGGCCGCTCTCCGAGGGCGGGGCGGGGAAGCCGGGTGCGGGGGCCCAGGTGGCGCCCCGGTCGGTGGACTTCAGCAGGCCGTCGTGGCGGGTGCCGAGCCAGAGGGTGTCGCTGTCGCGGGGGTCGACGAGGAGCCGCTCGCCCGTGCCTCGGCCGTCCTCGTTGGCACCCAGCTTCACCGTCAGATCGGTACGGGTCCAGGTGACGCCGCGGTCCTCGGAGCGCAGGATGGCGCCGTTCCCGGCCCAAGGCCGGCTGTACGTGCCGACGGCGAGGTAGAGGCGGTCGGGGTGGGCGGCGTCGAGGGCGAGCGCCTCCACTCCCAGGAGGTTCCAGTCGTCCCAGCCGAGATGGTCGGTGAGGGGGACCCAGCGGTTCGCGCCGGAGTCCCGGCGATAGGCGCCGCCGATGTCGGTGCGGGCGTACGCGAGCCCGCGTACGGAAGGGTGGAAGAGGATGCCCGTGACGAAGCCGGTGCCGCCGATGACGGCGGTGCGCCAGCGGTAGGGCCTGGTGTTCGCCGGGGTGTCGGCGCCTGCCGTCCCCTGCGCGAGCGGGAGGGCGGTGACGGCCGCGACGGCCGCGGCTCCGGCGAGGACGGCGCGTCGCCCGACAGCGGGAGTGCCGGAGACGGAGGGGCCGCCGGGGGAAGCGCCGACGGGGACGGACACAGGCATGGCGAACCTCACGCTGGACGGGGAACGGTGGGAGGAAGGCGGCGTGGCGAGGACGCGGGGCTCACCCCTTGACGGCGCCGGTGAGCATCCCCTTCTTGAAGTGTTTCTGCACGAAGGGGGAGAACGCGGCGACGGGGAGCAGCGCGAGCACCATGACCGCCATCTGCACGGCGAGCCCGGAGAGCGGGCCGGCCTTCACCGCCTGCCCGAGACCGACGGGGATCTCCTGCTTCTGGACCAGCTGGATGAGCACGTTCTGGAGCGGCATCATGTTCTGGTCGCTGAGGTAGATCGACGCGTTGAACCAGGCGCTCCAGTAGCCGACGGCGTAGAAGAGTGTGATGACGGCGATGACCGCGCGGGAGAGCGGCATCACGATCTGCCACAGGATGCGCAGATCGCCGGCGCCGTCGATCCGGGCGCTGTCGATGAGTTCGGGCGAGATCCCCATGAAGAAGCCGCGCAGGACGAGGATGTTGAAGACGCTGACCGCGCTCGGCAGGATCAGCGCAAGATAGGTGTCGGTCAGACCGAGCGTCTGCACCAGCAGATAGGTGGGGATGAGCCCGGCGCCGAAGAACATGGTGGCCATGAGCGTGAGCAGGATCGCCCGGTGGCCGACCGATCCCGGCCGGGACAGCCCGTACGCGCAGAGGACGGAGACGGCCATCGAGAAGACGGTGCCGGTGACCGTCACCCCGACGCTGACGAGGGCGGCGCGGGTGACCTGGCCTCCGCTGAGCAGCTCCTGGTAGGCGATGAAGGTGATGTCCCGGGGCACGATCACCAGCCCGCCCGCCTCGGTGATCGTCTTCTTCGAGGAGAGGCTGGTGACGATCACGATCCAGAGCGGGACCAGCACGGCCAGGCAGGCGAGGCCGAGGACGCCTCCTTTGGCGCTGAGCCCGGCCCGGGTGGGTGGCTCCTCCCAGACGGGGCGGTCCGGCGGGGCCCAGCGCGAGCGCCCGGGCTCCGCCGCCGTACTCAGGACCGTCCGCCCCGGGCCCGGTGTCGTGGTGGTCATTTCCGGTACACCCCCTGCTCGCCCATGAGATGGGCGGCCTTGTTCGCCGAGAGGACCAGCACGAGGCCGACCACGCCCTTGATCAGACCGGCGGCCGCCGCGTAGCTGAAGTCCTGGCTGCGCAGTCCGGTCCACCAGACGAAGGTGTCCAGGACCTCCGCTGCTCCGGGCCCGACCGCGTCGCGTTGGAGCAGCAGCTGTTCGAAGCCGACGGTGAGCGCGTCGCCCACCCGCAGCACGAGCAGGAGCGCGATGATCGGGCGCAGGGCGGGCAGGGTGACGTGCCACATGCGGCGCCATCGGCCGGCGCCGTCCATGGCGGCGGCCTCGTACAGGTCCTGGTTGACGGCGGCGAGGGCCGCCAGGAAGACGATGACGCCCCAGCCGGCGTCCTTCCAGATTCCCTCGGCGGTGACGAGGAACTTGAAGATCTCCGGGTCGGTCATGAGGTCGAAGCCCTCGTGGCCGTGTTGGCGCAGGGTCTGCGCGATGATGCCCGCCCCGCCGAGGATCTGCTGGAAGACGGTGACGACGAGCACCCAGGAGAAGAAGTGCGGCAGGTAGAGCACGGCCTGGATCAGCGCGCGGAGCCGTGGCCGCAGCACGCTGTTGATGAGCAGCGCGAGCGCGATCGGTACGGGGAAGTACAGGACGAGCTGGAGTAGGAAGAGGACGAACGTGTTCTCCACCGCGTCCCAGAACGCCGGGTCGGCGAAGACCCTTTCGAACTGGGCGAGACCGACCCAGGGCGATTCCAGCATGGCGGTGACGCCGTTGGTCGAGATGTACGGGTCGTAGTCCTGGAAGGCGACCACATTGCCGAGGATCGGTATGTAGTTGAAGACCAGGACCAGGAGGAGCGCGGGGACCGTCATCAGCAGCAGGGCACGGTCCCGCTTCAGCCGGCGACCGAGCGGGATCCGTCCGGACGACCGGGTTCGGTCCGGTGACGTGGGCCCGGGCCGCGACCCGGACGGGGATCCGGGCTGGGATCCGGACCGCTGCCGGGACGCCGGCCCGGTCCTGGACCGGGATCGGGGCCTCGTCGGGGTGGGGTTGTGCGTCACGGTCAGCTCGCCGCGGATCCGTTGGCGTCGAGCAGCTTCTTGTACCAGTCGCGCAGCTGGTCGCCGCCCTTGCTCTTCCACTCCGACACCGCCTGCTGCATGTCGGAGACCTTCTTGCGGCCGCGGACGACGTCCTTCTCCAGCTGCTCGAAGTCGTTCATGAGGCCGGTCCACCGGGAGGGTTCGACGACGGTCATCCCGTAGAAGGAGGACTTGCTGGTGAACGCGCCCATGCGCTGCTGCCACTCGACCGTCGCCCGGGTGGCCTCGGGGAAGTCGGGATGGGCGACGTAGGGGGCTGGGCTGGCGACGAACAGCCACGAGCTGGAGACCTCGATGTTGCCCTGATCGGTCTTGACCGGCATCCCGTTCTTCACGGTGTGGTCGACGCCCTCGACTCCGTAGTCGGTGAGCATCCGTTCCTTGGTGCCGTACGGGGCTGCGGTGAAGTCGGCCATGGCGAGGACGTCCTCGACGACGGTCCTGGAGCTGCCCTTCTTGACGAAGGCCCAGATGTTCGCGGGGTTGGTCGCCCAGAGCTTGGGGCTGCCGCCCGCGTGCCCCGGGATGTCCATCGCCGAGATCGCGAACTTCGGGTTCTGGGCCGCCTGTTCGGCGGTCTTGGCGTACCAGTGAGAGAGGTCGTTGTTGTAGATGAGGACCTGGCCGGCGGTGAACCGGTTGCCGGCGTCGCCCTGGTTCTGCGCCTTCTCGTCGGGGTGGACCACGCCCGCGTCGAACAGCTTGCGGGTCCACTCCAGCGCTTCGAGGTACTCCGGGGTCTCGATGCGGTTGACCAGCTTGCCGTCGACGAGGTTCCAGCCGAGCGACTTCTCGCTGCCGGAGAGGACACCGAACATGTTGTAGGCGGTCCAGGTCATGTCGCCGCAGGCCCACACCTTCGCCTTGGCGCTGGTGATCTCCTTTGCCAGGGCGAGGAATTCGTCGGCACTCCTGGGCAGTTGCCAGCCCTTCGCGTCGAAGACGTCCTTGCGGTAGAAGGGCGCGATGTTGGTGACGTACGAGGCGGGCATCGGCAGCCCGCGAAGGCTCCCGCCGAAGATGGAGCGCTGCCAGGCGTCGGTGGGGATCGCCGCGAGGTTCGGGTACGCCTTCACCTTGTCGCCGGAGAGGTACGGGCCGAGGTCCTCGAACTTGGCGTTGATGGCGCTCGGGATCTTGCCGCCGAGGTTCCAGCCGGGAACGACGACGACATCGGGAATGTCGCTGGAGGCGAGGATGGCTCCGAGCTTCTGGTCGTAGACGGCGCCGTCCTGGTTCAGCCAGGTGGCCTTGACTCCGATGGCCTCGTTCATGGCCGTGTAATACGCGTTGTCGGCGGCCGGCGGGGTCCCCCAGAACGGGGCCATGACCCGGATGGCGCTGCCCTTGCCCCGCTTGGTGGCGACGGAGGTGGCCAGCTCGTCCTTGGGGATGGCCCGGAAGAAGCCGTCCGAGGAGCCGTTCTTCGAGGGGATGTCGGGGGCGACGACCGTGCGGGCGACGAAGGCGGGGAGGATCTTCTGCGCGTCCTTGCCAGTGGTGGTGCCGTCCTTCTTCGCCGTCTCCCCTCCGCCGCAGGCGGCGAGCAGCGGCATCCCTCCGGCTATCGCTGCCGCGGCCACGGCGGTGGAGGCGAGGAAGCTTCTCCGGCTGGAGACGGCGTCGTTCGGCGTCATTGCGTCAACCCTTCGTGGCGCGCCGGGACACTCGGCGGCTGTGGCCGCCGGTCGGCTGCGAAGTCCGAGGTGGGGCATGGAGCGTGGAAGCGGGCGGGCCGTCCGGCCCGCGGCGCGCTCGACAAGCGGTGACGATGCGCGTCGAAGCCTGCCGAAGCCCGTCGAATACCTGTCGAAGCGCTTCGATGTTGCTGCGAGGCTAAGCGAAGGTCTCAGACCCGGCAAGAGTCGGGCGCAAGATTCGCCTGCGACGGAGAGGGAGGTCATGGGAGACACAACTCCCCCTGATTCAGGGGCAGGAAGGTCATCGAGCACCCTGGCATCTTGACTTGACGAAGGATCGGACCGAGCATTCGAAGCGCTTCGAATGAAGGGATTCGTACGTGACCGTACAACGGCAGATCGACGACCTCCTCGCGCGGCTGACGCCCGACGAGCGGATCGCGATGCTGCACCAGTTCGCGCCCGCCGTGGACCGCCTGGGCCTCGCCGCCTTCCGCACCGGGCAGGAGGCGCTGCACGGCGTCGCGTGGATGGGACCCGCCACCGTTTTCCCTCAGGCCGTCGGCCTGGGCGCGACCTGGAACCCGGAACTCGTCCGCCGGATCGGTGAGGCCGTCTCCCGGGAGGTGCGCGCGATGCGCGCCAAGGACGAACGCGTCGGGCTCAACGTCTGGGCGCCGACCGTCAATCTGCTGCGCAACCCCCTGTGGGGCAGGGGCGAGGAGGGCTACTCCGAGGACCCGGGCCTCACGTCCGCGATCGCCGTCGCGTACACCCGTGGTCTGCGCGGCGACCATGCCACGTACTGGCGCACCGCCCCCGTGCTCAAGCACTGGCTCGCGCACAACAACGAGACCGACAGGGCCACTTCGTCCGCGTCGGTCCGACCGCGGGTACTGCACGAATACGATCTGCGGGCCTTCCGCGGCGCCGTCGAGGCGGGCGCGGTGGCCGGCGTGATGCCCGCCTACAACCTGGTCAACGGCCGGCCGAACCATCTCTCCCCCTATCTGCGTGAGCACCTGCGCACCTGGACCGACCAGGAGCTCCTCGTCTGTTCCGACGCGGGCGCACCGACCAACCTGGTCGAGCACGAGCACTACTTCGCCACCCACGAGGAGGCCACGGCGGCCGCGCTGCGCGCCGGTGTCGACTCCTTCACCGATCACGGGACGGACGCCGGGCCGATCGTCGCCCGCCTCCGCGGGGCGCTGGAGCGGGGACTCCTCGACCAGGCCGACATCCACACGGCGGTGCGCAGGCAACTCGCCGTGCGCGCCGCACTCGGCGAGTTCGACCCGGACCTCGCCCCCGACGTCGCGCAGGGCGCGTTCGACACGCCCGAGCACCGGGCCCTGGCACTCGAAGCGGCCGAACAGGCCGTCGTGCTCCTGAAGAACGAGCCGCAGAACGGCGGCGGCCCGCTGCTTCCGCTCCCCGCCGACGCGCGGATCGCCGTCGTCGGTCCGCTCGCCGACGCGTGCAAGCTCGACTGGTACAGCGGCACGCTGCTGCACCGCTCCACCCCGCTGGACGGTGTGCGCGAGCGCTACGGCTCCGACCGGGTGCGCCACGCCGACGGCTCCGACCGGGTCACGCTGCGGACCACCACGGGCGCGTGGCTGCGGGTGCCCGAGAGCGGCGCGCCCGACGAGGCCCGGGGCGCCGAGGGCGCCCTGGACCCGGCGCTGCTCACCGGTCGCACCGACCTCCCGCCGCTGACCGCGGACGCGGAGGGTTCGGTGTTCGCGCTGACCGACTGGGGCGGCGGGGTGCTCACGCTGCGGGCGCCCGACGGGCGGTATCTGTCCGTAGCGGAGGACGGCTTCGTCCGGGCCTCGGCCGATCAGCCGGGGGGCTGGGTCGTCCAGGAGACGTTCCGCTGGATGGAACACGGCGAAGGACACCTCCTGGTGCACATCGGGACGGGCGGCTATGTGTCTGTCGCCGCCGACGGCGTGAAAGTTGCCGCCGACCGCGCATCCGCCGAGATCCTCACCGTCGAGGTCGTCGAGCACGGCGAGCGCGCGGTCGCCCGGGCCGCGGCGGACGCGGACGTCGTCCTCGTCGTGGCGGGCAACGACCCCCACATCAACGGACGCGAGACCGAGGACCGTACGACGCTGGCGCTGCCCGGGCAGCAGGACCGGCTGTGGCGCGCGGCCGTGGCGGCGAACCCCCGCACCGCGCTCGTGCTCGTCTCCTCGTACCCGTTCGCCGTTGCCGAGGCCGCCGAGGCGCTGCCCGCGCTGCTGTGGACGGCGCACGGCGGCCAGGCCGCCGGCACCGCGCTGACCCGGGTGCTGGCCGGCGACGTCTCTCCCGCGGGCCGCCTCCCCCAGACGTGGTACGCCTCCGACACGGACCTGTCCGACCTGCTGGACTACGACGTCATCGGCGGCCGCCAGACGTATCTGTACTTCGACGGCGTCCCGCTGTTCCCCTTCGGACACGGTCTGTCGTACACGACGTTCGGATACGCGGATGCGGTCGCGCGCATCGATTGGGAACTCGTACGCGTCTCCTGCACGGTCACGAACACCGGCACCGTCGCGTCCGACGAGGTGGCCCAGGTGTACGTACGGGCCGTGGCTCCGTCGGTGCCGCGCCCGCACCGGGAGCTGGTCGCGCACCGCCGCCTCCACCTCAGCCCCGGCGCGTGCGAGGCTCTGTCGTTCGACGTCCCGCTCTCGGCGCTGGGTTTCTGGGACGTGGCGCACGGGCGATGGTCGGTCGAGCCGGGGATGTACGAGATCCTCGTCGGCGGGTCCTCGGCGGAGCTTCTGGCCTCCGCGCCTCTGGAGGTCCTGGGGGTACGGTCCGGCCCACGACCGGTCATGGAGCTGGGCCTCGACGCGGTCGCGTACGACGAGCAGAGCGGCACGCAGATCGTCGACCGAACCAAGGTGTCCGGGGACTGCGTGACCCCGGCCGACCCCGGCAAGGAGGGCGAACTCGTCTTCCGGCGCTGCGACTTCGGGGAGGGGGCGACCGAGGTGGCGATCGAGGCGGCAGGCGAGGGCATGGTGGAGCTGGCCCTGGGGGCAGGCGGGGATCGCGTTCCGCTTGCCGTGATCGAGGTGGCGGCGACGGGCGGACCGTACGCGTACGTCACCGTGGGCGCGGAGATCCTGGCGCGCGGGGTCGCCGATCTCCGCATCGAGCTGCGCGGGACGGTTCGTCTCGCGCACGTCGCCTTCTCCGGCTGAGGGTCCGGACGAAGCGCGACCGACAGGGCCCGGGACCGAATCTCTTCGGTGCCGGGCCCTTGTCGTGCCGCCGGCCTGCCGGCGGTCTTCGTCGTGCCGGCGGTCTTCGTCGTGCCGGCGGTCTTCGTCGTGCCGCCGGCCTTCGTGCGCCTGCGGTCCTCGTCGTGCCCGGAGCCGTCTCGGCGCAGGACGTCAGTGCGGCGCGGGAACGGCGACCTCCGTACGCCCCTCGGCCGAGCCGCCTCCGACCGGCCGCAGCCGGAAGGGGCGGTCGGTGTCGTGGGTGGTCGCCCGGAACTCTCCGCCCGTGCGGACCACGCGATAGACGGCGCCCGTCTCCCCGTGCGTGTCGGGCACGGTGACGGTCCGGTCGACCGTCCCCGGGGTCACGAGGAGCGTGAGGTCCTGGAGCCAGTCGCCGTCCGGGCGCTGCTCGTCGGCGCCCATCGGGAGCACCGTGCCGGGGCGCACGTACAGGGGCAGGTTGTCGAAGCCGTGGACCTCTCTGCGCCAGCCCGGTCCCGAGACCGTCTCATCGGTGAGCAGATGGGTCCACTCCCCCGCGGGCAGATAGACCTCGACCTCGCCGTCGGCCGAGAAGACGGGCGCGACGAGCAGATCGGGTCCGAGCATGTACTGCCGGTCGAGGGTCCGGCACGCCGGGTCCTCGGGGAATTCGAGCAGCATGGGCCGCATGACGGGCACGCCCGTGGCGCGTGCCTCGACCGCGGCGCCGTAGAGGTAGGGCATCAACCGGTGCTTCAGTTCGGTGAACCGCCGGGCCACGTGGACGGCTTCCTCTCCGAACTCCCACGGCACCCGGTAGGACTCGTTGCCGTGCAGCCGGCTGTGCGAGGAGAGCAGGCCGAAGGCGAGCCAGCGCTTGAAGACGGCGGGGTCGGGCGTCCCCTCGAATCCGCCGATGTCATGGCTCCAGAAGCCGAAGCCGCTCAGGGAGAGCGAAAGACCACCGCGCAGCGACTCGGCCATGGCCTCGAAGGAGGCCCAGCAGTCGCCGCCCCAGTGGACCGGGAACTGCTGGCCGCCGGCGGTGGCGGAGCGGGCGAAGAGGACCGCCTCGCCCATGCCCCGCTCCTTCAGCAGGAGTTCGAAGACCGTCTGGTTGTAGAGGTGGGTGTAGTAGTTGTGCATCCGCTCCGGGTCGGAGCCGTCGTGCCAGACGACGTCGGTGGGGACGCGCTCACCGAAGTCCGTCTTGAAGCAGTCGACCCCATAGGCGAGGAGCGGCCGCAGCCGGTTCTGGAACCAGGAACGGGCCTCCGGGTTGGTGAAGTCGACCAGGGCCATGCCGGGCTGCCACAGGTCCCACTGCCAGACGTCCCCGTTCGGCCGCTTGACCAGGTAGCCGCCGGCCAGTCCCTCGGCGAACAGCGTCGACTTCTGCGCGATGTACGGGTTGATCCACATGCTGATCCTCAGTCCCCGCTCCTTGAGCCGGGCCAGCATTCCGGCCGGATCGGGGAAGGTCTCGGAGTCCCACTGGAAGTCCGACCACTGGTACTCCCGCATCCAGAAGCAGTCGAAGTGGAAGACGGAGAGCGGGATGCCGCGCTCGGCCATGCCGTCGACGAATTCGGTGACGGTCGCCTCGTCGTAGGGGGTGGTGAAGGACGTGGTGAGCCAGAGGCCGAACGACCAGGCGGGCGGGAGCGCGGGGCGACCGGTGAGGGCGGTGTAGCGGGTGAGGACGTCCTTGGGCGTGGGTCCCGCGACGACGTAGTACTCGAGCGTCTGATCCTCGACGCTGAATTGCACCTGGCCGACGGACTCCGAGCCGAGTTCGAAGGAGACCTTGCCTGGGTGGTTGACGAAGACGCCGTAGCCACGTGACGAGAGGTAGAACGGGATGTTCTTGTAGGCCTGTTCGCTGCTGGTGCCACCGTCGGCCTGCCAGATGTCCACGGTCTGGCCGTTCTTGACGAACGGGGTGAAGCGCTCGCCGAGTCCGTAGACGTTCTCGCCGACTCCCAGGGCGAGTTGGGCCGCCATGTGGTGGGCGCCGTCGGCCGTGGTGACGAAGGCGGTTCCCTTGGGGCCCGCCGTGGTCAGGGGTCGGCCGTGCGCGTCCAGGAACTCCAGGGCCCAGGGGGCCGCGCGGTCCAGGCGCAGGGTGAGGGGTCCGGTGGCCAGTTCGGTGACGCTTCCCTCGCGGTGCACGGTGGCGGCGGAGGGCGTGTCGCCCGGCAGGACGAAGTCAGGTCCGTGGTGCGCCTTTCCGGCGTGGTGGGTCAGCCTCACCCCGATCACGCCCTCGGCGGGCGAGAAGCATTCCACGGTGATCAGGGCCGAGTTGAGTGTGTCGCCGCGCGACTCGACGCGCTTCACGGAGGCGTATGCGGTGAAGTGGTCGGCGCTCACGTGCAGATCGCGTACTTCGGTGGCGTAGGAGGCGTGGACGCCTTCTCGCATGAGCCAGAAGCCGTTGGTGAACTTCATCGTGGTCCTCGTCGCTCTGGTGCGGGGCGGTGAGTGGGACGCCGGCGGGTCGGTCTCAGGTCGCGTCAGGACAGCAGGGCGGGGGTGGCGCGTTCGAGCGTCCCGGCGATGCGGTCCCAGGTCTCGTGGTCCTTGGCCGACGCCGGCAGCAGCTCGCCGTGGCCGGTGCCCCAGGCGGTCGCCACGGCGACCGGGTCCTCGCCGGAGGCAGCCGCCGCGGCGAGGGCGGCGGCGCCGAGGGCGACGAGTTCGGTCGCGTACGGGACGATCAGGGGCCGTCCGGAGAGCCGGCGGACGGTCTCCGTCCAGGCCCTGCCCCGGGCGCCGCCGCCGATCAGGCGCAGCGGACGGTCCCGGACCGAGGTGTCGGCGGGGTCGAGCCCGCAGGCGGCGAGGAGTTCGTCGAGGGCACGCAGGACGGTGAAGGCGGCGCCCTCGTAGGCCGCGCCGAGGATCGCTCGCGGGGTGGTGGTGTGGCGCAGCCCGGTGAGGAGTCCGGCGGCGTGCGGCAGGTCGGGGGTGCGTTCGCCGTCGAGGTACGGCAGGACGACGAGTCCGTCGCCGGGGACGGCGTCCTCGCGGTCGAGGCCGAGGAGGTCGGCGAACCTGTCGACGGCGAGAGTGCAGTTGAGGGTGCATCCGAGCGGGAGGAAGGTGCCGTCGGCGGCGGCGAAGCCGGCGACTCCGGGGGCGGCGGGACGGGTGCGGGTGGTGGCGAAGACGGTGCCGGAGGTACCGAGGCTGACGACGGGGTGGTCGAGGTGTCCGGCGCCGCCGAGGCCGAGTCCGACGGCGGCGGCCATGTTGTCGCCGGTTCCGGCGGCGACGGCGACGCCGTCCGGGAGGCCGAGCGTCGCCGCGGCGGACGCGGTGAGGGTGCCGACACGGGTGGCGCCGCTCGGGGCGACGACGGGGAGCGACTCCGGTGCGAGGCCGAGGAGTTGGAGGAGCGCGGGGTCGTAGGCGCCGTCGGCGGTGGAGTACCAGCAGGTGCCTGAGGCGTCCCCGGGATCGGTGGCGGCGACGCCGCTGAGCCGCTCGGTGAGGAAGTCGTGCGGCAGGCGGACCGCTGCCGTCGCCGCGGCGGTGGCGGGCTCGTGCTCGCACAGCCACTGCCACTTGGCTGCCGTCATGGAGGCGACGGGCACCGAGCCGGCCCGCGCCAGCCAGGCGTCGGGGCCGCCGAGCGCGTCGGTGAGGTCGGTGGCCTGCGGCGCCGAGCGGGTGTCGTTCCAGAGCAGTGCGGGGCGCAGCGGGCGGCCGGCGGGGTCGAGGACGACCAGGCCGTGCTGCTGCCCCGCGACCGCGATCCCGGTGACGGCGGAGGCGGCCACCCCGGCTTCCTTCAGTCCCCGGGCGACGGCTTCTCCGAGGGCGGACCACCACTGCTCGGGGTCGCTCTCGCGCGCGCCGCCGGTTCCGGTGACGGTGTGCCGGGCGCGGCCGACCGCGAGCAGGGCGCCGGTGGCGGCATCGACCACGGCTGCCTTGGTGGACTGCGTGGAGCTGTCCACACCGATCACCACGGGGTGTGTCGCCGGCATGGCGTTCACCTTTCCTCGACTCGGCCTCTGGCGCGCTCTCGCGCGTTGCCGTATTAGTTATCTCAGAAAACAAATACCCGGGCCAGACCTGGCCGCGTATCAGTTCGCGGTGTTCGCCGCGGCCGAGCTACTAAAGAGGGACAGAGCATGGCGGAACGCTTCACCCCCACCCCCGGAGGCCGGTTCACCCCCACCCCCGAGGACCGGTTCACCTTCGGTCTGTGGACCGTCGGCTGGCAGGGCCGCGACCCCTTCGGCGACGCCACCCGCCCCGCGCTCGACCCGGTCGAGTCGGTCGAGCGGCTCGCCGCGCTCGGTGCGTACGGCGTCACGTTCCACGACGACGACCTGATCCCCTTCGGCGCCTCGGAGACCGAGCGCGACGGTGTGGTCAAGCGCTTCCGGGCCGCGCTGGAGAGCACGGGCCTCAAGGTGCCGATGGCCACCACGAATCTCTTCACGCACCCGGTGTTCAAGGACGGCGGCTTCACCGCCAACGACCGCGACGTACGCCGATTCGCGCTCCGCAAGACGATCCGGAACATCGACCTGGCCGTCGAGCTCGGCGCCACGACCTACGTCGCCTGGGGCGGCCGGGAGGGCGCCGAGTCAGGCGCGGCGAAGGACGTGCGCGTGGCGCTGGACCGCATGAAGGAGGCCTTCGACCTGCTCGGCCAGTACGTCACCGAGCAAGGCTACGACCTGCGGTTCGCGATCGAGCCCAAGCCGAACGAGCCGCGCGGTGACATCCTGCTGCCGACGATCGGGCACGCGCTCGCGTTCATCGAGCGCCTGGAGCGGCCGGAGCTTGTCGGCGTCAATCCGGAGACGGGCCACGAGCAGATGGCTGGGCTGAACTTCCCGCACGGCATCGCCCAGGCCCTGTGGGCCGGCAAGCTCTTCCACATCGACCTCAACGGCCAGTCCGGCATCAAGTACGACCAGGACTTCCGCTTCGGGGCCGGCGACCTGCGCCAGGCGTTCTGGCTGGTGGACCTCCTGGAGAGCGCCGGGTACGAGGGGCCGCGGCACTTCGACTTCAAGCCCGTGCGCACCGACGGCTTCGACGGAGTGTGGGAGTCCGCGAAGAACTGCATGCGCAACTACCTGATCCTGAAGGAGCGTGCGGCCGCCTTCCGCGCCGACCCGGAGGTCCAGGAAGCACTGGTGGCCTCCCGGCTACCGGAGCTGGCGACCCCCACGGCCGCCGACGGTCTCGCGGCGCTGCTCGCCGACCCCACCGCGTACGAGTCCTTCGACCCGGCCGCGGCGGCCGGTCGTTCGATGGCCTTCGAGCGTCTGGACCAGCTGGCTCTGGAGCACCTTCTCGCGGTCCGCTGACCCGGCTGCCGGCAAGCCCTACGGAGCGGTGGGCGCGAAGCCGCCGTGTGCGGAGGCCCGGTGGCCGGAGGTGTCCGTCCCCGTGACCGTGTACGTGTCGGATCCGGCGTCGCGCCCGCCCTCGGCGTGGTTGTACTGGCCGGCGAAGACATGGCGTCCGGCCGGAACGGTGCGGCCCGAGGTAAGGGTCCAGCGGTAGACGAGGGCGCCGCCGTCCTCCCGTACCGAGACGGTGAAGTCCTCGGCCGGCAGGGTGCGCCAGTTGCCGGTGGAGGCGACACCACCGGTCTGCGCGACCCGTAGCTCGACAACGAGCCCGGAGAGCGGGGTCGAGGTGGTGACGGTGAGGTCGCTCTGCGCCCAATAGCGGTTGCTGCCCGGGTCGACCACGCCTTCGGCCCGCAGCCGCGGTTCCGCGCTCGGCTCGCTGCCGGCCGCGGTGACCGAGCGGGACGGGCCGGACAGCGCTGTCACGGCGTAGCCGCCTGCGGCGAAGATCCCGGCGACGGCCACCGCCGCTCCGGCCACCTTCAGCCAGGGCACGGGGCGCAGGGGCCGGACGGGCCGCCCGGGGACGGCTCGCGCGTCCGCGGCCATGCCGCGCTCGACCCGGGCCAGCATCCGGGCCCGGTCCGGACGGTGGGCTTCGGCCGCCTCCCGCAGCCGTGCGCGCAGCTCGTCCTCGTTCGTCACGCGCTCCGTCCCCACTCCCTCACCCCTCACGCCTTCCTCCCGGCCAGTTCCGACGCCGCTCCGGGCCCGAGCACGCGCTGCAGCTCGGCCATGCCCTTGGAGGTCTGGCTCTTCACCGTACCGACCGAGACGCCGAGGACCTGTGCCGTGTCCCGTTCCGACAGGTCGAAGGCGTGGCGCAGGACGACACAGGCACGCTTGCGGAACGGCAGGGCGCGCAGCGCGCTCCGGACGTCGACGACCGCCGGTACGTCGGGGTCGTCGACGCGTTCGGAGCGCCGGTCCCAGAACAGCGCGACGCGGCGTCGTTCGCGGACGGCGCTGCGGATGCGGCTGCGGACGAGGTGGGCGACGACTCCGCGGGCGTACGCGACGGGGTGGTCGGCGCAACGCACCCGGTCCCAGCGGTGCCAGAGGGCGACCATCGCATCCGCCGCGAGATCGTCGGCCGCGTCGGCCTCACCGGTCAACAGGTGGGCGAGGCGGGCGAGTTCGGCGTAGTGGCGCTCGAAGAACTCGTGGAACTCCGTCGCGTCCTCATCGACGGCTGTGGCCACGCCGGCCTCTC
Organism: Streptomyces sp. NPDC056222; assembly: GCF_042264065.1. NCBI lineage: Bacteria > Bacillati > Actinomycetota > Actinomycetes > Kitasatosporales > Streptomycetaceae > Streptomyces > Streptomyces sp. NPDC056222. The sequence continues at coordinate 111,100 of NZ_JBHJTL010000014.1, forward strand.
TCCCCGGCGCCGGTGCGCTCCGGTCCGCCCGCGGGGGCGGGTCCCGTGCTTCCGCGCGCTTCGAGTTCGGGTGCGATCAGGACGGTGCCGGAGGGCTCCTGCCCTTCGAGATGGGCGAAGACCCTCTCGACGGCGAGCCGCCCCATCTCCTGGGCAGGGACGCCGATGGAGGTGAGTGGCACGGACGCCTCGGCCGCGACCTGGCCGGCACAGACCGCGATCACCGAGACGTCCTCGGGCACCGCGCGCCCCTGCTGGCGCAGCAGCGCGAGCAGCGGTTCGACGGCGGCCTCGTTCTGGACGACCAGTGCGGTGGTGGCGGGGCGTTCCTCGAAGATCCGGACGACGGTCGCGGCCACCGCGGCGTAGGTGCCGTCGCAGGGCCGGTGGAGCAGGCCGACCGACTTCTCGGCCGCCGTGCCGCGCAGTCCCACCAGGGTGCGTTCGGCGAAGCCGGTGCCACGGGCGTAGACGGCCGGCGGCTCGCCGAGGACGGCGATCTGCCGGTGGCCGAGCTCGGCGAGGTGGTTCACGCACTGGGCGCCGGCGGCCTCGAAGTCCAGGTCGACGCAGCTGAGTCCGCCGGGGTCGGCGGGCAGGCCGATGAGGACCGCGGGGCGCTCGGCCGCCTTCAGAGGGGGCAGGCGCGGGTCCTCGAGTTCGACGTCCATCACGATCATCGCGTCGGCCAGGGCGCTGCCTTCCACGCGGTGGACCGCCTCCGGGCCCTCCTCGCCGGTGAGGAGCAGCACGTCGTAGCCATGGGCGCGGGCGGTCGTGGTGACGGCCATCGCGATCTCCATGAGAACGGGCACGTACATGTCGGTGCGGATGGGCATCATCAGCGCGAGGATGTTCGTGCGGCTGCTGGCGAGCGCGCGGGCGCCCGCGTGCGGGCGGTAGCCGAGCTCCTCGATGCTGCGTCGGATGCGATCGCGGGTCGCGGCGGAGATCGACCGCTTGCCGCTCAGTACGTAGCTGACCGTGCTGGCCGAGACTCCGGCGTGGCGCGCGACATCGGCGAGGGTCACCATGCTGATCTCCGCCCCGTTCTCCACGACCCTGTTCGGACAAGCGCTTCGACGCGCTACGGAAGCGACCTTATCGCTTGCCGTGCTCACGGCGAAGAGCGGTGCCGGGCAGACCCTGAACACAGGGGCCTGCCCGGCCGTTTCGTACGCGCGACCGCTCTTCCGCGGGGCGCTGCTATTCGAGCAGTTCCGCGTACGAGCCCATGGCCAGGGCGATGTCCGCCTGGGCCCAGAACCGGTGGTACGTGAAGACGGGCGCGGCGCCGCCCGCGAGGTAGGCCTCGATCTTCGGCCAGGCGGGGTCGTCCTGGTAGAAGGTGCGGAGCGAGGCGAAGGTGGACGAGGAGTTCACGGTGTCGCCGTTCGGCATGGCGCCGGTCCAGCCGCTCGGTACGTACACCGGGTCGTCGAACCGGTTGTAGTCGGCGCGGGTCTCCGGGACGGCGATGCCGAGCGGGTCCTGGTGGTGGGTCCACATGCCGTCGAGGAGTGCCTTGGCGACCCGCTTGGCCTCGGCGTGCCCGGACTTGGCCGCGTAGTAGGTGAGCGTCTTGGCGTAGGCGGCGGCCACGCCGACGTCGTCGGTGTAGTCGGTGACGGTGACGTGGAGTCCGGCGTTGGCGCCGGGGTTCGTGGCGTTCCAGGTGTCGGGGGCTCCGGACCACTGGAGGGTGGAGGGGATGCGGTAGGTGCCGTCGGGGTTGATGGTGGTCTTCGACAGCGCCCAGCCGACCCATTTGTCGAGCACGGTCCCGGCGGCCGCGTCACCGGTCTGCCGGTAGTACTCGGCGACCCGCTCCATGGACCATGCCTGGAAGCCGAACCACTGGTTGGACGCCGGGTCGTGGTAGACGGGCTTCTCGTCGTAGAAGAGGCCGTGGAAGCTCGGGGTCCCGGCCGGGGGCTGGGCGTAGCGGCCCTGCCAGCTGTTGGTGGCGCCGCCGGCGATGGCGCCCTCGTCGGACTGGAGCCAGCGGTAGAACTCCAGCTGCCGGTCGAGGCTGGTCGCCCAGTCCGCCGCGCCGGTCGCCGACTTGGGCTTCAGTGGGGCGTACTCGCTGAGCGCGTAGGCGGCGAGCGGGTTCTGGTAGCCGCCGTGGGCATGGCTGGATCCGATGCGCCAGGACCAGCCGGCGCTGGTGTCGGTGGCGCCGCCCCAGGCGTAGTACCAGGACATCAGGTAGTGGGCGCTGTCCTTGCCGGTGCCGGCGGGGCAGACGGTCGGTCCGACGCAGTTCCCGGACTTCTTGAAGTACTTGTCGAACATGGCGTAGCGCAGGTAGTCGCCCATCTTGGCGGCCTTGGAAACGGTCGTGGTCACCTGGGCGCCCTTGCCCTGCTCCTTGGCCCAGATGTCGGCCCAGTAGGCGGCCTGGACGGCGCGGGCGTCGGCGTCGGGGGCGTTGGTGAACTTCCACTGCTTGGCGTAGGAGGCGTCCCCGGTGAAGAGGTCGAGGTAGCCGTTCCTGCCGCCGTAGGAGAAGTTGTCGCAGGTGGGGTGCGGGACGGTCTCCCAGACGGACTCCTGGGGGCCGCGCTGGAAGGTGTTGATGTACGAGGGCCCGGTCGCCGTCGGTCCGGCGGAGCACTTCCCGGGCTCGTTGCCGTAGCCGTAGACGTTGTCGACGTCCTGGAGCCAGTGCATCCCGTAGATGTCGTCGGTGCCGTACGCCGTCCTCAGCTCGGCGGCGATCGGGTCGGAGCCGGCGGTGACCCCGGAGTCGAGCCGGGCCGGGTACTGGGACGGCAGGTCGTGCTCGGGTGCGTAGGTGGCGGGCTTGGAGGCGTTGTAGGTGCCGGTCGTGGGCTGGTCGGCATGGGTGGGGATCATGAACTTCTCCATGGTGTCCCACGCGCCGTTGAACCTGGTCCAGTCTCCGGTGATCTTCCCGTACATCGCCTGGAGCCAGATCAGATAGCTGTACGCCTCCGAGGTCGTCTCGTGCCCGTGGTCGGGAGCCTCGACGATCAGCGTCTCGACGGAGTGGTACGGAACGCCCTCGGGCGAGAAGTAGCCGTTGGCCGGGTTGGTGATCTTCCCGTGGAGGTCGAGGAAGCGGGCGTCGTAGGTGGAGTCGGCTGCCAGCTGGGCGACGGTGACCTCGGCCTTGGTGTGGCCGGGAGCGGTCGCGGTGAAGACGGCCGAGCCGGTGCCTGTGGCCGCGGCGGCGACGGTCACCTTCTGGGCGGTGTTCCAGTTCGCCGGGGTGAACGTGAGGCCGACGGGGGTGGCGGTGAGGTTGGTGTTGCCCGAGGTGCGGGCGACGGTCACCGTGACGTCGGCGGCGGGCTGGGTGGAGAGCTTCAGTTCGTACGTGCCGGTGGCGCCCTGGCGTACCCCGAACTGGGCTGGGGTGGCGACGAGTGCGGGTCCGGCGGCGACGGTGATCCCGACCGGGGCGGACTCCGCTGAGGCGCCGAGGCTGTCGTAGGCCTTGGCGTAGAGCGAGTGGGAGCCGACGGCGAGGCCCGTGGCGCCGAGGGTGAAGGGGGCTGTGGTGTCCGTGCCGAGCAGGGTGGTGTCGCTGTAGAACTCCACCTTGTCCACGGTCGCGCCGTCCGCGGCTGCCGCGGTGGCGGCCAGCGGCACGGGGTCGCCCGCGGTGAAGACCGCTCCGGGGGCGGGGCTGGTGAGCACGGCGACCGGCGGCTGGTGGGCGCCGGTGCAGGAGGTGCCGTTGACGGCGAAGGCGGTCGGGGCGGTGTTGGTGCCGCTGTACGTGAACTGGGCGCCGGTCGTGACGGCCGCTCCGGCCGCGATCGTCCTGTTCCAGTCGGCGTGGGCGACCGTGACGGTCTTCCCGGACTGGGACCAGGTGCCGCTCCAGCCGTTGGAGAGCTTCTGGTCGCCGCTGTAGGCGTAGGTCAGGGTCCAGCCGTCGAGCGGGGTGGTCGCGCGGTTGGTGAGGGTGACTTCGGCGGTGAAGCCCGAACCCCAGTCGTTGGTCCGGTAGTCGACGCTGCACTGCACCGCCGCCGCGTGGGCGGTGGTGGTGCCGACGGCCGTCAGGCCCAGGGGCAGAGACAACGCCGCGGCCAGCGCGGTCAGCAGCCGACGCGTTCTCGGTGGTCGTCGTCGTGGTGGCATGGGGCGGTTCTCCTCGCGGCTCGGGAGGTGGGGCTTGCGGGAGTGGGGGAACAAGCTCTGAACCAGTGGGAGCGCTCCCACTGTGCAGTTGGGACACAAGGGCGTCAAGGCACGTGAAGAGTCGAAGACATTCGACCGAGAAGTTCGTCAACTCCTCTTTTCGTTGGGGCCAGTTGACGCTACGGTCTGGCCCCACCAGTGGGAGCGATTCCGTCAGTCGGCGCGTCGTCAGCGACGCGTCCTCGCTGCAAGGAGTCGCTCATGCGACATCCCCCACGCTTGTCCGCGCTGCTCGCCGGAGCGGCGCTGACCATGGCGAGCACCGCTCTCGCCGTGGTAGGTACGGCCTCCGGAGCAGCGGCCGCACCTCCCTGCACGGTGGACTACCGGGTCGTCGGCGAGTGGGCCGGCGGCTTCCAGGGATCCGTCACCGTCACCAACAACAGTGCGGCGCTCAGCAGCTGGAGTCTCGGTTTCGACTTCCCGGCCGGCCAGAAGATCAGTCAGGGCTGGGGCGGCAAGTGGTCCCAGTCCGGCACGACGGCCACGGCCGTCAACGAGAGCTGGAACGGTTCCCTCGGCACGGGCGCGAGCGCCACGGCCGGGTTCATCGCCTCCTGGGCGGGCGCCAACACCGCGCCCACCTCCTTCACGCTCAACGGGACCGCCTGCAACGTCGATCCGGGACCGGACCCGACGCCCACACCCACGCCGACGAGCCCCACACCCACTCCTACGCCCACCGATCCCACCGACCCGCCCGACCCCGTCTCCGGCGCGCCCGAACTGAGCGTCGCCGGCACCCGGCTCACCGACCAGAACGGCGCGACCCGTCGTCTGCTCGGCGTCAACCGCTCCGGCGGCGAGTTCATGTGCGTCCAGGGTCACGGCATCTTCGACGGCCCGGTCGACGACGCGTCCGTCCGCGCCATCGCGGACTGGAAGGCCAACACCGTTCGCATCCCGCTCAACGAGGAGTGCTGGCTGGGCCTCGACAACATCAAGCCCGAGTACCGGGGCACGAACTACATCAACGCCGTGAAGGGGCTCGTCGATCGCGTCCTCGCCCATGGCATGACCCCGATCGTCGAACTGCACTGGACCTACGGGCAGTACACCGGCAACTCGGCAGGCTGCTCCGACATCCATGCCTCCTGCCAGAAGCCGATGCCGAACGCCCAGTACACGCCGGCCTTCTGGACCTCGGTCGCCGACACCTTCAAGAACGACCGCCGGGTCGTGCTCGACCTGTTCAACGAGCCGTATCCGGACCGGGCGACCTCCACCACCGCGCAGGCATGGAGCTGCTGGCGCGACGGCGGCACCTGCCCGGGCATCGGCTACGAGGTCGCCGGAATGCAGGACCTGCTGGACGCGGTACGGGCCACGGGCGCCCGGAACCTCGTGCTCGTCCCCGGCATCGCGTACTCCAACGATCTCAGCCAATGGCTCTCGCACCGTCCCACCGACCCGGCGGGCAATCTGGCCGCCGCCTGGCACGTCTACAACTTCAACACCTGCTCCAACGAGACGTGCTGGGACAGCACGCTCGCTCCGGTCGCCGCGCAGGTACCCCTCGTCGCGGGCGAGATCGGCGAGAACACCTGTGGTCACGGCTTCATCGACCGCGTCATGAAGTGGTTCGACGACCGCGGCCTCTCGTATCTCGGCTGGACCTGGAACACCTGGAACTGCTCCTCGGGACCGGCCCTCATCACCTCGTACGACGGCACACCCACCGCATTCGGCATCGGGCTGCGCGACCATCTGCGCGCCCTGAACTGAAAGGACCGCGCAATGAGCCGCACAACGAGCCGCACCGCCCTCCTGGCGGCCATCGGCCTGATCACGGCGAGCGGCGCCACCGCCACCGTCATGACCAGCACGGCCGGAGCAGCAGCGGCCGGCTGCAAGGTCGACTACCAGGTCACCAACCAGTGGAACACCGGCTTCGGGGCCAACGTCACCGTCACCAACACCGGTGACCCGCTGAGCTCCTGGACCCTGGGATGGTCCTACGCGAACGGTCAGCAGGTCACGCAGGGCTGGAACGCCACGCTCACCCAGTCCGGCGCCGCCGTGACGGCCAAGAACGTCTCGTACAACGGCAGCCTGGCGACGGGTGGTTCGACGTCCTTCGGCTTCAACGGCTCCCACACGGGCACCAACGCCGTCCCCGCGACGTTCACGCTCAACGGAGTCGTCTGCAACGACACCACCCAGCCGCCGACGACCCCGCCCACCACTCCCCCGACGACCCCACCGACCACTCCACCGCCTGCGGGCACCAAGGCCGACAACCCTTACGCCGGCGCCCGGGTGTATGTGAACCCCGAGTGGTCGGCGAAGGCGGCGGCCGAGCCCGGTGGCACCAAGATCTCGAACCAGCCCACCGGCGTCTGGCTGGACCGTACGGCCGCCATCGCCGGCGTGAACGGTGGCATGGGTCTGCGCGACCACCTCGACGAGGCCCTGGTCCAGAAGGGCAGCGGCGAGCTCGTCGTGCAGCTGGTCATCTACAACCTGCCGGGCCGGGACTGTGCCGCGCTCGCCTCCAACGGCGAGCTCGGCCCGACGGAGATCGACCGGTACAAGACCGAGTACATCGACCCGATCTCCGCGATCCTCGCCGACCCGAAGTACGCGGGCCTGCGGATCGTCACCACCGTCGAGATCGACTCGTTGCCCAACCTCGTCACCAATGTGTCCGGGCGCCCGACGGCGACTGCGAACTGCGATGTGATGAAGACCAACGGCAACTACGTCAAAGGCGTCGGCTACGCCCTGAACAAGCTGGGCACGATCGGCAACGTCTACAACTACGTGGACGCGGGCCACCACGGCTGGCTCGGCTGGGACGACAACTTCGGCGCGTCCGCCGAACTCTTCAGGACGGCCGCCCAGGCCGAGGGCTCGACCCTCGCCAACGTCCACGGCTTCATCGTCAACACGGCCAACTACAGCGCGCTGAAGGAGAACCACTTCACCATCAACGACAGCGTGAACGGCGTCTCCGTACGCCAGTCGAAGTGGGTGGACTGGAACCGGTACGTCGACGAGCTGTCGTACGCCCAGGCGATGCGCGACAAGCTGGTCTCGCTCGGCTTCGACTCCAAGCTCGGCATGCTGATCGACACCTCCCGCAACGGCTGGGGCGGAACCGCCCGGCCCACCGCCCCGGGCGCGACGACCAGCGTCGACACCTACGTCAACGGCGGCCGCTACGACCGGCGCATCCACCTCGGCAACTGGTGCAACCAGTCGGGCGCGGGGCTTGGCGAACGGCCGCAGGCCGCTCCGGCCGCGGGCATCGACGCGTACGTGTGGATGAAGCCGCCGGGCGAGTCCGACGGCGCCAGCAAGGAGATCCCGAACAACGAGGGCAAGGGCTTCGACCGGATGTGCGACCCGACGTACACGGGCAACGCCCGTAACGGCAACAGCATGTCGGGGGCGCTGGGGGACGCGCCGCTCTCCGGGCAGTGGTTCTCGGCCCAGTTCCAGGAACTGATGAAGAACGCCTACCCGGCGCTGTGACGGGGCGGGCGGGGGGGCCCCCGGGGCGCGCCGCGCCCCCCCCCCCCCCGCCGGGCCCCCCCCGGCCCCCCCGAGAGATACCCCCCCCCCGCCCCCCCCCCCCCCCACAGGCCCC